>NZ_JBEXTV010000036.1:0-85813 GCF_040628835.1 Streptomyces sp. NPDC006134
CCCAGCCCCCCCCCCCCCCCTTACGGGGGGCCGGCCGGCCCGCCCCCCGGGGCGCGCGGGGGCGCCCGGCGGGGGGGGGGGCGGCGGGGCCGGCCCCCCCCCGCTCGGCCTCCGTCAGATCCTCCTGCCGAGCGTGACCCGCGTCAGCGGGCCGTTCACCCGAAGCGGCGCGGCTCAGGCCCGAGGGCCGGCGTGCAGGACGGCGAACAGCCCCTGGGCACGGGCGCCGTCCGGGGTGTCCCAGGCGCCGGCCACATGGCCTGCCGCCCCCTGGGGAAGGGCGGGACGGCCGTCCGGGGCGGGCTGCAGGACCCGCTGAAGACGCAGGGCCGTGCCGGGTGCGACCGGCAGTTCGGTGCCCTCTCGGTCGTCGGTGGCGGTGAGCGTGGCGAAGTCCGGGCGGAGGGGGCCGTCGCCGGTGTAGGAGCGGGTGACCTCCCGGTCGGGGGCGTCGCTGACGCTCTGGGCCTGGGCCTGGGCGTGACCCTCGATCAGGGCGAGCAACTGGGCGACCAGTACCGGGTCGTGGCAGCCGTCGTAGGCCCAGCGCTGTCCCAGCACCCCGTGCTCCATGGTGCCGACGAGAGCGTGCTCCGCCCCGTCGAGCGGGGCTCCGCGATAGGTCAGCGGCACCAGGTAGCTGACCGGGTCGGCGCCGGAGGTGTCGGTGACCACGATGAACTCGATCCCGACCTCGCCCTGCGGGTCGTCGAGCCGGAAGCCGCCTGCCTTGGCCAACTGCGGTTCGCCCGCGCCGCCGCGGTACCAGGGCCGGGCGGGAAGCCAGGCGGTGAGCAGTTCGAGCTTGGTCGGCTTGATGGAGGTGTGGTGGATGACGGCCATGGCGAAAATTCTCTCCTTGTGAATAGAGGCAAGCCTCCATACCTTCCCATCTGCGCGGCGCCGGCAGGGAAGTTCCCCGGCAAGATCCACGAGACGCGGGGCTTCTGCGACCGTCCGTTCAGGGCCGGTGCGCAAGGGGCGAGGCGGTGCCTCCCCGCCAGACGGGCGTTACCCGCACGGACGCGATCAGCCACGCGTCGTCCTCTTTGCGGTAGGTGTTGTCGTACCAGCCGCCCACAGCCCACCAGTGCGTCGGGTCGCCGGACTCGGGCACGTGCACGGCGTGCAGGTAGGACCGGGATCGCGCGGTGGTGCCCTGGACGGTGATCTGGTGGTTCGCGCTGATGTGATGGGTGCGGTGGTACCGGCCCAGGTCTGCGCGTACGAAGTCGGCGAGCCCCGCGCGTCCCCGGTGTGCCGTGTCCGGCAGCTCCAGAACCCCGTCTTCCGTGAACAGGGCCGCGTATCCCTCGAATTCCTTCTCGTCCAGGTGGCGGGCGAAGGAATGGAGTACCTCGGTGATCGCTGCACGGTCCACGAGCAGGCGGATCTGTGTGTCGACGGACATTTCGTGAGCCTTTCGCGGAAAAGGGAGCGCGGAGTGCGCCGAGAGCAATTTATGCGAATAGTGAGGAATGGGTAGGTTTGCACGTTCCGTGTGCGGCGGCCGTCGTCCCCGAGCGCACCGGGCGGAGGGGAACGCGCAGGTCACTGGCGCCTGACGCGCTCCCCGGCGCCGTCGTCGGGACGTCCCTCCGGCCCTCCGCCGTCGGCGCGCCCGGCGCTCCGGGCAGGCGTCGCGGTCCGGATCCGGCCGGCATCCCGGCACGCGGCGTCCGGGCACCTGGCCGCCGGCGCGGGGAATCGCCGGGATCACCGGGAGGAGCCCGCGGTGCGGCCCGCTCAGGTGAGACATGTGACGCGCATCGTGGTGGCGAGGAGGCTTTCGAGTGGTGAGGCGGGGCACTCGGCACACCACGGACCGGCATCCACGACCGCCACGAGGTGCGGAGAGCGGCAGCCGGCCGGAGGACTCGCTCGGCAAGGGGAGACGCGGCATGGTGCGCATCGGAGCAGAGGAAGAGTTCCACGTGCTGGACGTGGGCAGTGGACGACTGGTGCCACGTGCCCGCGCCGTGCTCGACCGGGTGCACAGACCCGGTTTCACCACCGAGCTCCAGCAGTCGGTCGTGGAGCGCAACAGCGGCGTGCACGACACCCTCGACGGCCTCTACGCCGACCTGTCCGGTGCCCGCCGCCGACTGGACGCGGCGGCCTCCTCGCTCGGCCTGGCCGTGGCGGCGGCCGGGACGGTACCGCTGGCCCGGGTCAGTCCGCGCGAGGTGACCGCGGACCCCCGCTACCGGCACATGGCCGACGAATACCGCAAGGTCGCCGACGAGCAGCTCATCTGCAGTGCCCAGGTCCACGTCGACGTGCCGGACCGGGACACCGCCGTCCGCGCCATGTGCCTGGTCTCCCCCTGGCTGCCGCCCCTGCTGGCGCTGTCGGCCAGCTCGCCGTTCTGGCTGGGCGCGGACACGGGGTACGCCAGCTGGCGCACCATGCTGTGGCAGCGCTGGCCCACCGCCGGACCGGCCGGCTGCCATGCGAGCGCCGAGGAGTACGACGCCGCCGTCGAGGGACTGATCGCCTCCGGCGTCATCAGCGACGCCGGGATGGTCTACCACGACGTACGGCCGTCGGCGCACCAGCGCACCCTCGAGCTGCGCATCTGCGACGCCTGCCCGCGGGTGGAGACGGTCGTGCTGGTCGCCGGTCTGTTCCGCGCACTGGTACGCGACGCCTGCGAGCGCCTGGCGGACGGCGGCGGCCCCGGATGCGACGGCCACCACGACTGGCTGCGCGCCGCGACCTGGCGCGCGGCCCGCTCCGGCCTGGAAGGGACCTTGGTGGACCCGCGGACCCGGCGGGCCGCACCCGCCGCCGAGGTGCTGCGCCGGATGCGGGACCGGCTGCGTCCGGCCCTGGAGGCGTCCGGCGACTGGGAGACGGTGCACACGCTCCTGGAGCAGGCCCTGAGCACCGGAAGCTCCGCGCACCGGCTGCGGCGCGCGGCGGCGGAGGAGGACCTGCTCGCCAGTGTCGGTCTGATGGTGGACGAGACCCGCGGCAGGTACGCCGCACGCCGTCTCGCCGCCGCGCCCCGGCGGCCGGCCGCCCCGGCGGCGGTCCTCGGCGGTCTTCCGTCCCTGCACGGTACGGCGGCCGGGGACATGGTCGGTTGATCCGGATGCCGTCCGACCCCCTTCCCGTACGTCCCGTCCCGCACCGGCCGGTCAGCCGCCGGCCCGGCCGGATGCGCCGGCACCCGCTTCCGTGACCAACGTGACCAAGGAGAGCCAGCCCTTCATGTCCAGCACGCCCCTGTCCCTGCCCTCGTCCCTGCCGCTGTCTCCGCTCCCGTCCCCTGCCGTGCCCCGCGTGGTGGCCGCCGGACGGCCGCCGAAGGCAGGGCACCTCGTCGAAAGGGGGTCCGCCTGATGTGTGGCCTCAGCGGTGAGATCCGGTTCGACGACGGCCGGCCGGACATCGCGGCAGTCGAGCGGATGACCGACCGGCTCGCACCCCGGGGCCCCGACGGCCGCGGGCTGTGGGCCCAGGGACCGGTCGCCCTCGGCCACCGCCGCCTGAAGATCATCGGCCTGTCGGAGAGCGGTGCCCAGCCCATGGCCGACCCCGGCGGGCGGGTGGTCGGCGTCTTCAACGGCTGCGTCTACAACTACCGGGAGCTGCGGGAGGAGCTGCGCGCGCTCGGCCACCGCTTCTTCTCCGACTCCGACACCGAGGTCGTCCTCAAGGCGTACGAGGAGTGGGGCACGGCCTGCGTGGACCGCTTCTACGGCATGTTCGCCTTCGCCCTCGTCGAACAGGACAGCGGGCGGGTGGTCCTGGCCCGGGACCGGCTCGGCGTCAAGCCGCTGTACCTGGCGCGGACGCCGGAACGGCTCCGGTTCGCCTCCTCCCTGCCGGCGCTCCTGGCCGGCGGCGACGTGGACACCTCGCTGGACCCGGTCGCCCTGCACCAGTACTTCAGCTGGCACGCGACCGTCGCCGCGCCCCGGACCGTGCTCAACGGGGTGCGCAAGCTCCCGCCGGCCACGGTCCGGGTGATCGAGCCGGACGGCTCCCACCGCGACCACCGCTACTGGCAGCCCGAGTACACCCGGCGGCCCGAGCACGCCGGGATGAGCGCCGAGGACTGGACGGACGCCGTGCTGGAGGCGCTGCGCACCGCCGTACGCCGCCGGATGGTCTCCGACGTCCCGGTCGGCGTGCTGCTGTCGGGCGGCCTGGACTCCAGCCTCATCGTGGCCCTGCTGGCCGAGCAGGGACAGAGCGACCTGGCCACCTTCAGCGTCGGATTCGACGCGGAAGGGGACGAGGAGGGGGACGAGTTCCGCTACTCCGACCTGGTGGCGCGGCACTTCGGCACCGACCACCACCAGCTGCTGGTCCCCTCGGACCGGGTCTCCCGGGCCCTGGACGGGGCGGTCGCGGCCATGAGCGAGCCCATGATGAGCCACGACGTCGTCGCCTTCCACCTGCTGTCCGAGCAGGTCGCCAAGGAGGTCAAGGTCGTCCAGAGCGGCCAGGGCGCCGACGAGGTGTTCGCGGGCTACCACTGGTACCCGGCCATGGCGGGCGTGCCGCGCCCCCGCGCCGCCGAGGCGTACATCGACGCCTACTTCGACCGGCCGCACGCCGGCCTCGCCCGCATCCTGGAGCCCGGCCTGCTGCCCCGCGACGACGTCTCCGGCGACTTCGTCCGCGCGCACATGGCGGCCCCGGGCGCCGAGACGGCACTCGACGCGGACCTGAGGCTGGACACGCACGTGATGATGGTCGACGACCCGGTCAAGCGGGTGGACAACATGACCATGGACTGGGGGCTGGAGGCCCGCGTGCCGTTCCTCGACCACGAACTGGTCGAGCTGGCCGCCGCCTGCCCGCCCGAGCTGAAGCTGGCGGACGGCGGCAAGGGCGTGCTGAAGGCCGCCGGACGCAAGGTGCTGCCGCGGCAGGTCGTCGACCGGCCCAAGGGCTACTTCCCGGTGCCGGCGATCAAGCACATGGCCGGCCCGGTGCTGGAGCGGGTCCGCGACGCCCTCACCGCCCCCGAGGCGAGAGCGCGCGGGGTCCTGCGGCAGGAGTACGTCGCCGAGTTGCTCGCCGAGCCCGACGCGCACCGCACCCACCGGGGAGCGAACACGCTGTGGCAGGTGGCATTGCTGGAGCTATGGCTGCAGACGCACGGAATCCGCTGACCGGCGGGCGCGCCCCGGAGGACCAGGCCGGACCGCCGGAGACCTCCCTGGACGGCGTCCGGCCGACGGGCGCCGCACCGGCCGGACCGGCGGCCGCCGACCGGGCCGCCGACCGGGCCGAGGAGCGGGCCGAGGACCTCCCGGGCGGCTTGCCGTCCCCGGCCTCGGGCGTCTCGGGCGGCTTGTCGTCCCCGGCGCTGAACGATCCGCCGTCCCCGGCCCTGGACGGTCCGTCCTCCCCGGCCCTGGAGGATCCCTCCTCCCCGGCTCTGGACGATCGGCCGCCACCGGTCCGGGAGGACACACCGTCCGAGACCCTGGGCGGTCCGCCGCCCCGGGCGCCGATGCCCGCCCCCGAACCCCTGCCGCTGCCGGACGCCGCCGCGGCCCACGACATCCCCCACCTGCTGACGGCCCACGGCTGCTGGTACCCCTCCGTGGACCCCGGCGGACGGCACGTCGCCTTCATCTGCGACCGGACCGGCGTACCGCAACTGTGGACGGGACCGGTCGACGGCGCCGACGCGCAGTTGCTGGACTCCGACCCGGACCCGGTGATCGAGGTGTCCTGGTCCCCGGACGGCCGCTGGATCGCGTACACCATCGCGCCGGAGGGCGGGGAGCACACCCGGGTGCTGTGTGTGCGCCCCGACGGCACCGGACGCCGCATCCTGGCCGGCGCCGAGCCGGGCAGCTCCGCTCACCTGGGCTGCTGGCGGCACGACGGTTCGGCCCTCGCGGTGACCGTCGCCGAGCCTTCCCCGAGCGCCGACGAGACCGACGTGGACGCCGCGCCCACCCGTGCCGATGCCGGTACGGCCGTCTCCTCCCATCCGCCGGGCTGGGCCGCGCGGGACGGCCGGGCCGTGCTCCTGGGCGGACCGCCGGCCGGGACGGTCGCGCGACCGGCCGCCGTCCGTGCCGGCGGCCCCGGCGCGGGCGACGACCGGACGGCTCCCGACGGGTCGGCCCCTCTGACGCTGTCCACCTACCTCGTCGACCCGGAAAGCGAGACCGCGCCCGTGTTCCTGGCGAGCGAACGCGGCGCGGCCACCCTCCGGGTGTGCGACGTCAGCCGCGACGGCCGGCTGGCACTGCTGCGCCGGGGGCCGCGGGCACGCCGGGAGGCCCTCGTCGTACGCACCGACGACCTGCGGATCACCTGCGCGGTGCCGGTCGCCGACGGTGATCCCTGGATCGGCGGGTTCTCGCCGGACGGCCGGACGCTGTGGCTGCGCAGCGACCACGACCGGGAGTTCGCCGCCCTGTACGCGGTCCGGCTCGACCCGCGCGGCATGCGGCAGGAACTCACCGTCGCCGCGGAACGCGCGGACTGCGGTCTGGAACTGCTGGTCCTGGGCCACGACGGACGCAGCGCCACGCTCTCCTGGAACGTGCGCGGGGTGAGCGAGCTGGAGATCCTCGCCCTCACCCCGGACACCGGCGCCGCCTCCTCCGCCCCGGGGACGCGGGACGCGCCGCTTCCGGCCGTGCACGGTTCCTCCCGTGCCGTACCGCTCCCGCACGAAGTGGTCACCCGCATCGCGCCCGCCCACGACCCGGACAGCCCGATCGTGGCCCTGTCCGGGTCGCAGCGCCGCCCCGGCGTGTGGTGGCTGCCGCAGGGGACGGCCCTGCGCACCCCGTGGTCCTCCCGCGACGAGGACGTGGCCCCGGGCAGCCGTACCACGCCCGTGAGGCCCGTGGCGATGCGTCCCGTCGCCAGGGACGGCCTCACCCTCGGCGGCTGGTACTACCGCGCGCCGGGCCGCTCACCCGGTGAGCCCGCGCCCTGCGTCATCCACCTGCACGGGGGGCCGGAGGAGCAGGAACGCCCCGAGTTCAACCCCGTCTACCACGAGCTGCTCGGCCGGGGACTGGACGTCTTCGCGCCCGATGTGCGGGGCTCGTCCGGCTACGGGCGCTCCTACGTCGACGCGGACCTCGGCAGGGGACGGTTCGCCGCCATCGACGACGTCGCCGACTGCGCGGCCCACGTGGTCCTGGCCGGGCTGGCCGACCCGCGGCGCCTGGCCGTGATGGGCCGCTCCTACGGCGGCTATCTGACGATGGCCTCGCTGGTGTGGCACCCGGATCTGTTCCGCACCGGTGTGGCGGTCTGCGGGATGTCGGACTTCGCGACCTTCTTCGCCGGCACCGAGCCGTGGATCGCGCAGTCCGCGGCCCACAAGTACGGCCATCCGGAGCGCGACCGCGACCTGCTGCGCTCCCTGTCGCCGATGAGCCGGGTCGACGCGCTGCGCGCTCCGGTGCTGGCCGTCCACGGCGAGCACGACACCAATGTGCCGCCGGGGGAGTCGGAGCAGTTCGTCCGCGCGGCCAGGGAGCACGGGGTGGAGGCGGAGCTCCTCGTCCTGCACCACGAGGGCCACGACTTCCGGCGGGCGGACAACCGCCGTCTCTTCCGCCGCACGGCGGCGGACTGGATCGAACGCCGTCTGGGGGTCTGAGACGGCCGAGAGCCCGAGGCGGTCCGAGGCGGTCCGAGGCGTCCCGGGACGCGGCCTGAGACGGCCCGGGGCGCGGCCCGAGGCGTTCCGGGACGCGGCGCCGCCCGGCGCCGACGCGTGGAGAGGAGCAGAGGCGGACCCCGCGGTCCGCCGTCCGCCGTCCCCCGCTCACCGGCGTGCCCACGGCCGGACCGGGTACCTGCGTGGGCATGACCTGTCCTCTCCACCCGGTGACGCCGCCGCACCGGCGGTGGCCCCCGCGCGCCGCGTCCGGCGGGCGGGCGGCCGGGCGCCTGACGTGCGTCCTGCCTTCTGCCCCGCCTCCACCGGAGCCGTGGAGGACGACGCGATGACGCCCGACGTGACGAAAGCGGCGCGGATGGTCGCGGAGGCCGTGGCGGACGTACCCGTCGAGGAGGTTCCCCGGCGGGTGTGCGCGGCGGTGGGCGAGGGGCTCGGGATGGACGGCGCCACCGTGTCGCTCCTCACCGACACGCCGTCCCGCCAGCTGCTCGCCGCCTCCGGCGACGCCGCGCTGCTGCTGGAGGAGATCCAGTTCACGGTGCTGGAAGGGCCCTGCATCACCGCCGCCCGTGAAGGCGAGCCCGTGGCGGTGGACGACCTGCGGACCGGAGTGTCGCCCTGGCCCCTGTTCGGGGCGAGCATGCGGGAGAAGCTGCCGCAGGTGGAGTCGGTCTATGCGCTGCCCGTCTTCTTCGGCGACTACGTCCTCGGGTCCATCGACCTGCTCGCCCTGCGCCCGCACGCCCTGGGGAAGGGGGCGCTGGAACAGGCGTCCCTCGTGGCCGACGCGGTGACGGCGGCCCTCCTGCCCACCCGCGACATGATCGTCACCGGGGCCCGGGCCCCGTCCTGGGAGCCGGAGGAGACGGTCCGCGCCCACTGGTTCGACACCGCCCGTGCCGTCGGCGCCCTGGCCGCCGCGCGCGGGCTGACCCCCGAGGACGCACTGGCCCTCATGCGCGCCGAAGCCTTCCGCAGCGGCGGGTCGCTGGCCGACATCACCCGGGACGTCCTGCGGGAGCCGCCCGGAGCGCCGTGACCCCGCAGCCGGGCGGACCGCCCTGCGCGGCGGATCGCCACGTGCGGCGGATCGCCACGTGCGGCGGATCGCCACGTGCGGCGGTCGGGGCCCGGAACCCGGCCGGCCGGGGAGAGGAGGCAAGGTGACGTACCCCCCGGAGCCGTGGCACCTCGAGGGGCGGCTGTACGTGTCCGTATGGACGGTGCCGCGGAGCGACGTGACCGCACCGTTGCCGCCGGAAGTCCGGCCCGTCACCCTGCTCGGCCGCGCGCTGGTGGGCACGGCCTGGGCCGTGTACGAGGGCGACGGCGTCCTGCGTTACAGGGAGGTTCTGCGGGCGGTTCTCGTCCGGCGGCGCTTCCGGCCGATGGCGACGATCACCGGCATCTGGGTGGACAGCGAAGCCTCGCGTGCCGGGGGCCGCGCCCTGTGGGGGGTTCCGAAGGAGCTCGCCGTCTTCACGGTCACCGGCCACGACACGTTCTCCGCGCGGGCACGTGCCGAGCACGGGCACCTCCTCTGCGCGGCTCGGTTCCGTGCCCTCACGAGGGTCTCCCTCCGCGTCCCCGTGGCCTTCCCCGTGGCCCAGACCCGCGCGGGCCGGCTCCACATCAGCCCGGTCAGGTGCCGGGGCCGGGCCCGGCCTGCCCGCGCCTCCTGGGAATTCGGGGAGGCCGGCCCCGGCGGTCCGGGGCGGCGCCGCCCGCTGCTGAGCGTCCTGTACGAGGATGCCCGCATGCTGTTCGGCAGGGCCCCGCACCGCCCGTGATCACTGCGTCCGGTGCACGGCTCGGCCGGAGCCGGGCCGCGTCCCGTCTGCCGGTCGGCTCGGCGTATCGGCGAACATGCCGGGCTCGTACGAGCCCCCCGGGTTGTGCACGATCACGTTCATCCGGGTGGCCGCGTTGATCAGGGAGACCAGGCAGACCAGCGCACCGACCTGGTCGTCGTCGTAGTGCTCGCGCACCGCGGCCCAGGTCGCGTCGGACACGCCGCGCTCGCCGAGCCGGGTGCCTTCCTCGGCGAGCGCCAGCGCGGCCCGCTCGGCCTCGGTGAACACCGTGCTGTGCCGCCAGGCGGCGACCAGGTTGAGCCGGAGCGCGGTCTCACCGGCGGCCGCGGCCTCCTTGGTGTGGACGTCGACGCAGAAACCGCAGCCGTTGAGCTGGCCGACCCGCAGCTCCACCAGCTCCCGCAGGGCCTTCGGCAGCGTCGACTCTTCCAGGGCCGACGAGGTGTTGTAGAACCGCTTGGCGATCTTCGCGGCGGTCGGGCTGTCGAACAGGTTGAAACGAGGTTCCATGACGTCGTCCTCACTCGGGGTGTCGTGTGCTGCCGTACCGGACGAACACGAGATGCCGGCCGCCCGGACTGTGTGACGGCGCGGCGATGTGGCGTGCGTCACCTCGCGCGGATGTCACAGGGCGGTGCGGGCCGGCGTCTGGTGTACGACACGGCCGAGAGCGAAGGGCAGGAGCCGGCGATGAACGACCGAACCACGAGCGACCGGGCGAGGGACGCCTCCGGGCCGGCCGTTCGGGACGACCGCCTGGGCAGCGCGACCCAGGTGTTCGTCGCCCACCGCAACCTGCTGTTCACCGTCGCCTACGAGATGCTCGGCTCGGCCGCCGACGCCGAGGACGTCCTTCAGGAGACCTGGTTGCGGTGGGCCGGCGTCGATCCCGGCACCGTGCGGGACCAGCGCGCGTACCTGGTCCGGATCACCACCCGGCAGGCGCTGAGCCATCTGCGGACGCTCGGCCGGCGCAAGGAGTCCTACGTCGGCCCCTGGCTGCCCGAGCCGCTGCTGACCGCGCCCGACGTGGCCGAGGACGCCGAGCTGGCCGACAGCGTCTCGATGGCGATGCTGCTGGTACTGGAGACGCTCGCCCCGACCGAGCGGGCGGTGTTCGTGCTGCGCGAGGTGTTCGGCCTCGGGTACGACGAGAACGCCGAGGCCGTCGACAAGACCCCGGCCGCGGTCCGCCAGATCGCCCACCGGGCACGGGCCCACGTCGCCGCGCGCCGGCCGCGCGGGGCCGCTTCCGCCGCCGAGACCCGCCGCACCGTCGAGGCGTTCCGGCGGGCGGTCGAAACGGGCGACCTGCAACGCCTGCTCGACGTCCTCGCGCCGGACGTCGTCCTGCTGACCGACGGCGGCGGAGTCGTGCAGGCCGCACTGGCGCCCGTCGTGGGGGCCGATCGGGTGGCCCGTGTACTGGGCAGGATCGCCGCCACGATGGCGCTGCAGCCGGCCCGCGTCAACGGCGACCCGGCGCTGGTCGTCCGGCTGGACGGCGCGATCGACACCGTCATGGCGTTGCACGTCGACGGCGGCCTCGTCACCGGGCTCTACGCCGTGCGCAATCCCGAGAAGCTGTCCTATCTGGAACGGGAGACCACCTTGCGGCGCTGAGACCGGGCCTTCTCGACGGCGGCGGGAGGCCGGCGTCTCGGCTCGCCTCGGCATCCGGCCGCCGACGGTCACCACGCCAGGGCTCAGCCGTGGCACTGCTCGCGGACCGAAGCCGACGTCCGGATGCCAGATCTCGCCCGGCTCCGGTAAGTACCCCGTGGACGGAACACGACATCACCACCCACGGCGCTGAACCACCCACGGCGCTGAACCACCCACGGCGCTGAACCACCCACGACACTGAGCCGAACGGGTGGTGGGGCGGGTGCTCGACGCCCCGAGATCACCCCGTGGCGGGTCTCCGGCGTATCCGGGGCATGCCCCCTACGATGGCCGCATGGCCGTCCCCCTTCTCGCCGGCATCCCCGTCGACGTACCCGGCCCGCACTCGGCACGGATCGCCGGACACGGACCGGAGCCCCCGAAGCGCGAGCCCTACGGCAGCGGCGCCCGGAACGCCGTCCACCACCGCCCGGACGGAAGCGGGACCGGCCTCGGTGCCGCCCCCCTCTGAGTACGCGGTCACGGTGCGGACCGGACAGCCCCGCGCGGAACACCCGGAACCCGGACGATCAACGCGAGACCTGGAGCCCCCATGCCCTTCCCCCTGCCCCTGCGCGGCGTCGTCCCGCCGGTCCTCACCCCGCTCACCCCGGCCGGACAGGTGGACGTCCCCTCGGTGCGCCGGCTCACCGAGCACCTGATCGGGGCCGGCGTGCACGGCCTGTTCCTGCTCGGGTCGAGCGGAGAGGCGGCCTACCTCACCGACGCCCAGCGGCTGACGGCGCTGGAGGCCGCCGTGGACACCGCCGCGGGCCGCGTCCCCGTCCTGGCCGGGGTCATCGACATGACCACGGCCCGGGTGGGGGAACGCGCGGCCGACGCCGTCCGCGCGGGCGCCGACGCGCTCGTCGCCACCGCCCCGTTCTACACCCGCACCCACCCCGTCGAGATCGCCGACCACTACCGGCGCGTCCGCTCCGCCGCCGGCCTGCCGCTGCTCGCCTACGACATCCCGTCCGCCGTCCACACCAAGCTGCCCCGCGACGTGGTGCTCGACCTCGCCGCCGAGGGAACGCTCGCCGGACTCAAGGACTCCAGCGGCGACGAGGGATCACTGCGCCGCCTCCTGGTCGACCCGCGCCGCCGTACCCGCGGCTTCACCGTCCTCACCGGCTCCGAACTCACCGTCGACAGCGCGCTGCTGGCCGGAGCCGACGGCGTCGTGCCCGGTCTCGGCAACGTCGACGCCCACGGCTACGTACGGCTCTACGAGGCCGCACGGGCCGGGGACTGGACGACCGCCAAGGCCGAACAGGACCGGCTGGCCGCCCTGTTCGCGCTCACCGAGGCCGGCGACCCGGCCGCCATGGGGCCGAGCTCCTCCGCGCTCGGCGCCTTCAAGGCGGCAACCCACCTGCTCGGCCTCATCGACTGCGCCGCCACCGCCGCACCGCAGGTACCGCTCGGCCCGGCCGCCGTGGACCGCATCCGCACCCACCTCGCCGAGGCCGGTCTCCTCTGACTGCTCTGACTGCTCTGGCCCTCTGTCTCTCCGGACTTCCCCCGTCTCTTCTGCCTCCCTCCGTCTCTTCTGCCTCCCTCCGTTTCCCCTGCCACCTCCGACTCCTCTGCCCCGGAGCGTCCGTGAAGTCCTCCGCGCGCACCGCCCCGAAGCCCCCGCCCTGGTACCGCGAGATCGGCCGGGAGAAGGGGAAGTCGTTCTTCGCCGCCTGGCTCGGCTACGTCCTGGACGGCTTCGACTTCGTCCTGATCACCCTTGTGCTGACCGAGATCGCCGACGACTTCGGCCTGTCCGCCGTCGAGTCCGCGAGCCTGGTCTCCGGCGCCTTCGTCACCCGCTGGCTCGGCGGCGCCCTGCTCGGCGCCCTCGGCGACCGCTTCGGCCGCAGGAGCGCCATGGTCGCCGGCATTCTGCTGTACTCCCTCGGCACGTTCGCCTGCGGGTTCGCCTGGGACTACACCAGCCTGTTCGCCGCCCGCCTGCTGATCGGCATGGGCATGGCCGGGGAGTACAGCGCCAGCGCCACCTACGTCCTGGAGACCTGGCCCGCCCGCCTGCGCAACCGCGCCTCCGGATTCCTCATCTCCGGCTTCTCCCTGGGTGGCGTCCTGGCGGCCGAGGTCTACGAGCACGTGGTGCCGGACCACGGCTGGCGCTGGCTGTTCTACATCGGGCTGCTGCCCGTGGCCGTCGCCCTGTGGGTGCGCCGGGCGCTGCCCGAGGCCGACGACTGGGAGGCGCGGGTGGGAGCCGCCGGGAAACGGCCGAACCCGTTCCGGCCGTTGTTCGCCGGTCGCGCCCGCGCCTGGGCCAACACCGTCCTCGCCGCCGTCGCCACCGGCTCGCTCCTCGCGGTGTTCACCCCGCTCGGCGCCGGGGCGGTACCCGTGCTGTCCGTCGTGGCGGCGGCCTGCCTGACCGCGTTCGCCGTGCAGCTGGGCGGACGCAGGCGCTGGCCGCTCCTCGTCGCGCTGTGCGTCACCGTCTTCTGCGCGTTCCTCTACAGCTGGCCGGTCCAGGCCCTGCTGCCGACCTACCTGAAGACCGAGCTCGGCTACACCCCGGCACAGGTCAGCGACGCGCTCTACTGGGCCGGCTTCGGCACCATGGCCGGATGCGTCGCCACCGGCTTCCTCGGCGACCGGTTCGGCACGCGCAGGGCGTACGCCGGCACCCTGCTGGCCGGCCTCGCCTTCGTCTTCCCGGTCTTCGCCGTCCAAGGCAGCCTGCTCGGGCTGGGCGTCCTGCTGTTCCTGATGCTCGCCTGCATGCAGGGCGTCTCGGGGCTGCTGCCCAAGTTCATCGCCGGGCACTTCCCGACCGAGACCCGCGCCGCGTCCCTGGGCTTCACCTACAACGTCGGTGCGCTGGGCGGCGCCGTGGCCCCGGTGCTCGGCGCGCACCTGGCCTCGGCGATGTCCCTGGGCCAGTCGCTCGCCGTCCTCACCTTCACCCTGACCCTCGTGGTGATCGTGCTGATCGGCTGCGACATCCCCAGTCGTCTGAACCGGTTCGCCGATCCCGAAGCCGTCCCCGACCATCTCCTCGTGGAGGCGGCGACGGCCACCGCCCGGAAGCCGCCGCCCCCCGCGGGCCGCCCGCGGCGGGACACCGGCACCCGCCCGACGGACCGCTGACCGGGCGGCACCCGGCGGCCGGTGCCGGGGGCCTGCGTCACCGGCCCCGGTCCCGGCACCGGCACCGGCACCCGTCCCGGCACCGGCGCCGGCACCCGTCCCGGGCGGGGACGGGGTCCACCCTGGCGGGCCGCCCCGAAAGGGCGGCCCGCGCATGGTGTCCGGCGGCCTCGCGACCGGCCCGCGTGGAGAGGGCGCCGACGCGAGCGGCGTCGTGACGGGTATTCAAGGAGGATCCCAGGGGAATCCCAGGGGAATTCCGGGGAAATTCCAGGGGGATCAGCGGGAGGCGGGGACCTCGGCGGGGCGGTCGGCTGGTCCGGCGACCGCGGGCACCGTGACCGCCGGCCTGGTGCGCAGTCCGAAGGCGCTGATCAGCGTGGCGAGCAGGGCCGCGGTGAGCGGGACCCACAGGGCCGCCCGGTAGCCGTCGAGCAGCGCGCCGGGCGCCGTCGACGCGGTGGCCGCGACATTGACGGCGGTGACGGTGGACAGGCCGATCGCGGCACCGAACTGGAAGGAGGTGTAGAGCAGACCGCCGGCCAGGCCCTGTTCCTCCTCCCGGACGCCCTCGGTGGCGACGATGGTGAGCGGACCGTAGGCGAGGGAGAAGGCCAGCCCGAGGAGGATCAGGCCGGGGAACATCGCCGAATAGGTCCAGTCGGCGCCGACCGGCAGGAACAGAGCGTACGACAGAGAGGCCAGCAGCAGCCCGCCGAAGATCACCCGGGCGTTGCCGAAGCGGTTCACCAGCCGGGGGGTGAGGACCGGGGAGAGGACCGCGTCGACGCCGATGACGATCATTGCGAAGCTGGTCTGCAGGGTCGACCAGCCGCGCAGCTCCTGGAGGTAGAGGACGACCACGAACTGGAAGCCGAAGAAGCCCGCCGCGAAGAGCAGTCCGACGAGATTGGCGCGGACCAGGGCGCCGCTGCGGAAGACACCGAGGCGGACCAGCGGGGACGCCGCGCGCCGTTCCGTGACGACGAACGCGGCAAGGAAGGCGAGGCCCGCGCCGAGCGTGCCGGCGGTCCAGGCGTGGCTCGTGTGCGTGGCGCGCTCCACGCCGAGGACGAGCAGGACGACGGCGGCGGTGACGGTGACGCCGCCGACCAGGTCGATGCTCCGGCCGGCCCGGTCGGGACGCGCGTGCCTGGGCACGAGGGCGAGCGCCGCGCACAGGATCAGCGCGGAGAGCACGACGGGGGCGAAGAACACCCAGCGCCAGCCGACCGAGGTGAGCAGCCCGCCGGCGACCAGGCCGATCGAGAAGCCGCCGGCCGCCGTGCCGGAGTAGAACAGGAGCGCTTTGTCGCGCCGGGGGCCCTCCTCGAAGCCGGTGGTGATGATGGACAGGCCGGCCGGGGTCATGAAGGCGGCGGCGACCCCGGTGACGAACCGGGCGACGATCAGCATCCACTCCTCGGTGGCCAGTCCGCCCAGGCCGGAGAAGAGCAGGAAGACCGAGAGCCAGAGGACGAACATCCGCCGGCGCCCGAAGAGGTCGGCGGCGCGCCCGCCGACCAGCATGAAGCCGCCGTATCCGAGGACGTACGCGCTCATGACCCACTGGAGGGAGCCGGTGGACAACCCGAGGTCGGCGCGGATGGAGGGCAGGGCCACGTTGAGCATGGCCACATCGATGCCCTCCAGGAAGATCGCGCCGCACAGGACGAGCAGGACGCCCCGTTCGCGTGCGCTCAGCGCAGCCGCCGGTTTCTGTGGACTCATCTCGGTTCCTCGATGGTTGTGGGGACGTTGCCGGTGCGAAAACCATCGATCAGGGCGCGGTGGGGGAACAACGGCGAAGACCGCAACGTTCGTTCAACCAGGCTTACCGATCCGGCCGACCTGGGGAACGTCGATGGAACGCGATGAACTGGAGTGTTTCCTGCTCCTCGCCGAGGAGTTGCACTTCGGTCGCACGGCCGACCGGATGCGGCTGTCCCGGGCCCGGGTGAGCCAGCTCGTGCGGCGACTCGAACGCCGCGTCGGCGCCCCGCTGTTCACGCGGACCAGCCGCCGCGTCGCCCTCACCTCGCTCGGCCGGCAACTGCGCGCCGATCTCGAACCGCACCACCGCGCGATCGAGGCCGCCCTGGAGCGGGCGTCCGCCACCGCGCGCGGCATCGACACCGTGCTGCACGTCGGCTTCTCGAACCCGCTGACCGGCGAGATCGTCCTGAAGGCGACGGAGGCCCTGCGCGCCAGCCACCCCGGGCTCGCCGTGGAGATCTGCGAGGTGCCGCTCGCCGACCCGTACGGGCAGCTGCGCAAGGGTGAGTTCGACGTCCAGATCACCGAACTTCCCGTACGAGAGGAAGACTTGGGTGAGGGGCCGACACTGCTCGCGGAGGAGCGCGTCCTCGCGATCGGCTCGGCGCATCCGCTCGCCGCCCGGGAGTCGGTGTCCCTGGAGGACCTGGCCGACGTGCCGTTGCTCACGATCGCCGGTCAGGTGCCCGACCACTGGCTCGAACACCACGTCCCCGCGCGCACACCGAGCGGCCGGCCGATCCCCCGCGGCCCCGGCGTGACGAACATGCAGGAGGCGCTGATGCTGGTCGCCGGCGGCAGGGGCGCGCTGCTCGCACCCGCGCACACGGCGACGTACTACGCCCGCCCCGGTGTCGCCTACATCCCCTTCGCGGACGCGGAGCCGACCGGCTACGGCCTGGTGTGGCGGGCCGGCCACGCCACCGGCGCGGTGCGGACCTTCGCCAGGATCGCCCGCGAGGTGGCGAAGGACGTGGTGCGGGGGGACACCGGAAGAAACACGCGCGGTCTGGAGAACACCCGAATCCGTGGGGTGCCGTCATGAGCGACGGCACCCCACCGCGGCGGAAGACCGGCTCGGGCCGGGCCCTCGGCATCGTCGGCGCGGCGGTCACCGCCTGTCCAAAGCACCCCGGCCGGACCGAGCCGGGAAGCGCAGTCCGCCACCGGTCACCTCGGCCGCTTCGGCCATCTCAGCCGCTTCGGCCATCTCGGCCACTTCGGCCCCTCCGCCCTCGCCGACCGCCTGCGGCCGGCGAGCACGTGATGCCCGGAGCCGGCCGACAAGCCTTCGGGCGCCGACCGCCTGCGGAAACCGTTCGACGGGCGGGGCCGGAACCGACATGATCCACGCGTGACGACTTCGCGACAGCTTCTGGTCCGGGCCGCCGCCCGCAACAACGCCGAGCGGTGCGCGGCGATGAGCCGGGCGCACGGCGCGCCGGGCGAGTTCGGGGAACAGGCGTGGACCGCTCCGTCCCGCACACCGCTCTACCACCCCGACGCGGTGACGCTGGTGCCGGGCGCCGATCCGGCCGCGCTGGTGGCCCGGATCGACACCGCCGCGCCCGGCGCCTCCGTCAAGGACAGCTTCGGCGACCTCGACCTGGCCGAGGCCGGCTTCCGGGTGCTGTTCGAGGCACAGTGGATCCACCGCCCGGCGAGTGCGCCCGCCCCCGCGACGGACCTCTCCTGGGACGTGGTGGACGAGCCGGACACGCTGCGCGCCTGGGCGCTCGCCTGGGACCGCGGGGACGGCAACGCGGACCTCTTCCGGCCCGAACTGCTCGACGATCCCGCCACGTTCGTGCTCGCCGGACGCACCGCCGACGGCCGGATGGCCGCCGGTGCGGTGGCGAGCCGCAGCGAACAGGTGGTGGGGATCACCGATCTCTTCGCGCTGGAAGGCGGCCTCGACGTGGCCTGGCCGGTCGTACTGGACGCGATGTCCCGCCTGTTTCCCGCCTCACCGGTGGTCGGCTACGAACGGGGCGAGGCGCTGGCCGCGGCCGTCCGCCACGGCTTCGAACCGGTCGGGCCGCTGCGGGTCTGGCTGAACGGCCGGTGACCGGACACTCCACCGGACCCGGCGGCAACACCCCCCGCCTAGGGAAGGCGACCATCGGGTGGCCATCGGCGTGGCCGTCGCGGACACCGCCCGGCTCCGGCGCCCGCTCAGGAGACGAGGGGCGGCTCGTCCAGCTCGGTCAGCTTCACCGTGCACAGGCCGCCGCGTTCGGTCTTCACGTCCGTCACCTTCAGCCGCGTACCCGGCAGGAGGACGAACTCCTCCTCGCCGGTGAACGCGGAGAAACCGCGGATGCCCACGGCCCGCGCGGGGACCACCTCGAAGAGCGTCCGTCTGCCGCGGCTGCCCAGGAACGCCCGTGCGACGCCGAGCTCGGACGTGCACGAGGACACACCCCACCAGGTCACGGTCCCCCCGCGGGGATACTGCGACCGCAGGTCCAGGGACACCCCGCGCCACAACGGCTCCGTGCGGACGGGAAGCCGCGCCACCGCCGCGAACAGCAGCCGCAGATAGGGCAGGTACGGGACGAGCCTGGTCCGGTCCGGGGAGCGCAGGACGGCGTTGAGCTCCCGGTAGAACGCGGACTCGCAGGTGTAGAGGTGGAGGGCGGCGATCGCGTCGGCGGACAGGCCGCCGCCGTCCGCATCGTCCGCCCGCCTCTCGCCGAACGCGTGCGACAGCTCGACGTGCCGGCCGAGCCCGGGCAGCAGCCGGGCGACCGGGGCGACGGCGTCGCGGAACCCCATGAGCGGGGTGTCGAACACACCGGTGATCGCGGGGAGGGCGAGTCCCTCGTCCTTGACGCCGGCGAGCCGTTCCAGATACAGCTGGTGCAGCTCCATGGTGGACGCGATGAACGCGCCCATGCGTTCGGCGACGCCGCCGTCCGCCCCGCCGTCCGCCGCCCCGGGCCTGTCCCACCCCTTGCTCGGCAGCCAGTCGATCTCGTCGGCGCCCAGCGACGCGAGGGCCGCGTTCACCACCCCGAAAGGGTCGCCTTCGCAGAACATGTCCCCCTGCGCCGCGGGATTGGGGTGGTCGATGTGCCGGACCTCGACCCCGGGGTACTCCTTCTGGAGCCGGAGGACGACCTTCTTCAGATTGCGCGCGTGCGCCCCCCACCACGCGAAGACGACACCGCGGTCCCCCTCGTCGGCGTTCTGCTTGGCCTTGAGGATCTCCTCGACGATCCGCTCCGCGACCGGACGCCAGAACGCGGTGTGCCGGCCGGCCCCCCTCGCCCCCTCACCGTCGGCGGTGAGGGCCGCGTTCAGCAGCAGGACACCCTGCGTGAGCATCGCCTGGAACCACTCCGGCGGCTGGACGGTGTCCTGCTTCTCCAAAAGGGCCCGGACATCGGCGATGGGGGTCTTCTTGGGAATGCCGTACTTCCACATCGCCGCCGCCTTGACGATGCAGCGGATGCTGACGACCCTGCCGAACCGGCTGTCCTCCCAGTCGTGGAAGGTGTTGTCGAACATGGCGATGCCGGTGGCGCTCTCCGGCCGCGGGTACGGGTTCTGGCCGAAGACGACGACCTTCCACTTGTGCGGCGGGTGGGGCTTGAGCGCCTGGAAGGTCAGTTCACGCACGGGAACGACCTCGGGGCCGCGGTCCGGGCCGATGAACGCGTCCGCGTCCGGCTGCGCCTCGATGACCGGCTTGAGCAGCGGAAGCCATGGCTCACCGCCGCCTTCGAACAACTCCGTGAGAGCCAGTGGGTCATGCGGACCGGACTGGGCGGGAAGGGCGGCATCGCTCATTGCGGACGGGACTCCGAAGTGTCGGACCCTGCGGACAGGGGCATGGCCGGCGAGAAGGAGTGATCTCCGCGCGGACGTCCCGCACGCGAGGGCGGAGGAAGCCGAGAGCCACGCGCGGGGAGCGGATCGGTACGCGTCGGGGACGCCGGATCCGAAGACGTGATCACCCGAAGGTGTGATCAGCGGAAATCTGGCGGCAGGCTAACACCGGACCGGTGCACCGGCAATCGTGACGCCGCGTCACGGTCCTTCGCCCGCCGGGTCGTTGTCAGTGGGGCACGGTAGCGTCGTGAGCAGTGGAAAAGCCGTTTCTCGACGGGAGTGGACGATGACCGTGGACCGCGTACAGCCGGCACTCAGGGTGGTGCTGACCGACATCGACACGCAGGTGGTGGAGGCGTGGCGGGCGGCGTTCGCCGACACCCCCGGCATCGAGATCCGCCAAGGCTCGATCCTCGACGAGGACGTCGACGCCTGGGTCAGCCCGACCAACTCCCGGGGCCGGATGGACGGCGGGGTCGACGCGGCCATCAAGCGGCACCTCGGAGCGGGCATCCAGCTGCGCGTGCAGCGGGCGATCCGCGACCGGTTCGCCGGACGTCTCCCCGTGGGCAGCGCGGTGTGCGTCCCGTCCGGGGCGAGCACCCCGAAGTTCCTGATCTCGACGCCGACGATGGAGAAGTCCTCGCAGAACGTGAGCGAGACCCTGAACGTGGCCCTGGCGTGCGCCGCCGCCTTCCAGGCGGTCCACCGGCAGAACGACGGGGCGCCGGGCAGCATCGGGTCGGTGGCGCTGGTCGGCATGGGAGCCCGGACCGGCCGGGTGCCCGCGCGGGTGTGCGCCAACCTGATGTGGACGGGCTACACGTTGTTCAACGACTACTCCTTCGAGGACGACGACGACCTGCGCAGCACGATCGTCGCGCAGCTCGACGACATCGAGAACGTCCCCGCCGAGAAGCGGATACGCATCACGCCGCCCCGGCGCCGCGCCGCCCGCCGCTGACCGGCGGCCCGCTCCCGCGCCCGGATCCCGCCGCCCGGCCCACGCGCCGGGAAGCGCACGCGCCGCCCAACTGGGCCGGTCTCCCTTAGGGTTGGCACGCGCCTGGCCGTGACCGGGTTCCGGCCCGGGTCCCGGCCCGGGGCCCTGACCCGGATGCGGTCCCCGAGGCCGCGATCGTCGTATTGGCCGGACAGCGTCGAGACATCGGAGTCAGCTCTGCATGACGTACCAAGTACCCCCGGAAACAGCGTGCTTCGTGGACCGGGAGGAGGAGCAGGCGCGGGCCTTCCGCGCGGTGGCGGAGTGGGGCGGGCGGTCCCGGCCGCTGGTCCTGGCGCTGAGCGGCCTGGGCGGAACCGGGAAGACGGAGCTCGCCTTCCGGATCGCACGCCGGCAGCGGGACCGCTATCCGGACGGGGTCCTGTACGTGGACCTGGACGACCTGCGGCGCGACGGAGCGGTGGAGGTCTCCGACGTACTGGGGGAACTGCTGCGCTCCCTCGGCGTGGGGGCGGAGTGGCTGGGGCACTCGTTCCAGGCCCGCTGCAAGCAGTACTGGGCGCAGACCGACCGCAAGCGGCTGGTGGTGATCGTCGACAACGCGCGCTACGGAGCCGAGGTGACACCCTTGCTGCCGGCCTCCGGTGAGAGCCTCGCGATCGTCACGAGCCATGGCCCCCTGTACGAGCTGGAGAGCGGAGCCGTGGTCGAGCTGGCGCTCGACCCGCTGGACGACGGGCACGCCATGGAGCTGCTGCGGCGGGTCGCGGACGATCCCCGGCTGCTCCGGGAAGCCGAGGCCGCCGTCGGCCTGGTGCGCCTGTGCTCCGGGCTTCCCGCGGCCCTGCACGTCGCCGGCCGCTGGATGCGCAGACACCGCCGCCGTCCCCTGGCACGTCTGCTGGACGACCTGACCGCCGAACTGCACGAGAAGGGACTGCCGGTGGTGGAGCGCGTCTGGGACGCGGCCTACCGGGGCCTGGGAGCCCGGGCCGCGTCGCTGTACCGGCTGCTGGCCGGCGCTCCCGGGCCGGCCTTCACGGCCGAGAGCGCCGCCGCGCTCGCGGGATGCGGCCCGGAGGCGGCTGTGGAGGCACTGGAGGAACTGGAGAACGCCGGACTGCTCGACGGCCGCGGTGAGCGGTTCCGCCTGCCGGAACTGCTGCGGGCGCACGCGGCGCGCTGCGCGGTCCGCGAGGGCGGCGAACGGGAGACCGCGGAAGGGCAGCACCGGATCGTCCGGTGGTACCTGCGGCAGGCGCAGCGGGCCGACGCGCTCGCCGCCGGGGCCCGCCTGACCCTCGCCGACCCCGAACCACCCGTCGAGGGCGCCCCCGACGTACGGTTCGAACCGCCGGACCAGGCCGGACCGGTACGGGCCGCGGCGTCCACGGGCCAGGCGTCCACGGGCCAGGCGTCCACGGGCCAGGCGTCCACGGGCCAGGCGTCCACGAGCCCGGCGGGGCGGGCGCTGGCGTGGCTGGAGGCCGAGCGCCACGCACTGCACGCGTGCGTCCGCATCGCCTACGCGCGGGGCCTGGACAGACAGGCGTGGGCGCTGTGCGAGCCGCTGTGGACGCACTTCCTCGACCACCCGCACGGCACCGGCACCGTCGAGGCGTTCCGCACGGGGGTGGCCGCCGCGCAGCGCGCCGGAGACGTACCCGCCCTGGTGCGCATGCGATGCCAGCTGGCGCGGCCCCTGTGGGAGCGGGAGGACTTCGCCGGTGCCGAGCAGCAGATGCAGCAGGCGCTCGGCGCGGCACAGACCCTCGGCGACTCGGACCGGGACCGGAAGCTGGCCGCGTCGGCCGTCGAGTTCCGCGGCATGCTGCGTTCCGCCCGAGGGGACTGGGCCGCCGCCGCGGCGGACTTCCGAACGGCCCGTGAGACGCACCGCGCGATCGGCAACGACTACGGCGTCATGCTGCAGACCTACCGGTGGGGCCAGGCCATGGCCGAGCTCGGGGACCTCGAGCGGGCCGTCACCCTGCTGGAACAGGCCCACGCCATGGCCGGCGAACTGGGCCGGCACCGTATGACGGCGCGCACCGGCTTCGCCCTGGGCGGCGTGCTGCGCGGCCTCGGCCGGGCGGACCGGGCACGCGCGTTGTACGAGACCGCTCTGGCCGGCGCGCGCGACCGCGGTGCCGAAGGGGACGAAGCCCGGGTCCTCGACGCGCTAGCGGCCCTGGCCGAGGAGACCGGGCGCACGGAGGAGGCCCGGGACCACCGTGCGGCGGCGGCCGCCATCCGCGAGCGCAACGGCATGGCCCCCTGACGGACGTGCGTCACAGGGCGTTCTCGGCCTCCCCGTCGGCCGCGGTGGACAGCTCGGCGGGGAAGGAGCGGCCCCCGATCACGCACGTGACCGAGGCGCGCATCCGCGACGGGACCGGCCGGCCGCCGAGCCAGGCGTGGACGGCACTGAGCACCGCGGCCGGGTCGGCCCGCACGATGCGGCCGCCGTCCCGGCACGGTGAGATCCGCACCCGCAGCAGCGCCCCGCCGCGCACGCGGACCAGGCAGTACGAGGGGGACAGCACCGCGGCGGCCGTGCGGCAGCCCGGGTAGCGGTCGAGGGTGTGCGCGGTCCATCCGCCCGCCGTCCACGCCACGCCGTGCGGGGCACCCGTCGGCCGCGTCGCGCGGCGGTACAGGAGTGCGGCGCTCTGGGCGTGCCGCTCGTCGGCCGTGCCGTGTTCGGCGGCGAGATGGTGTGCGGGCGCGCCGGTGTAGGCGGGGAAGCGTTCCACCGTCACCCGGGAACCGTCGAGTACGGCCCGCACGGCGAAAGCGGCCGGAGTACGGAGCGGCGCACGCGGCGCGGGGAGGACGCGGGCGCCGACGGGCACCGCCGAAGGCGTGAGGTCCAGCAGCCGGTACGCCTCCTCGCGGAGCCGGTCCAGCGCCTGCCCCTGTGCGGCGAACGCGGAGCGTGCCAAGGCCCGCACGGCTTCGGGGCGGTGCCGGGCCAGGGCCGCCTCCAGCCCTTCGGGGCCCGGCTCGCGCAGCCGCGGTCCGTGCTCCAGGAACGCGGCCAGGGGGCTGCCGGGTATGAGTTCCTCGCCCCCGTCGTACGCCCCGATCAGCGGGCGGCCCAGGGCGGCGGCGTACAGCGCGGTGGAGCCGTGGTCGGTGACGACGGCGTCCCCGGCGACGAGGACCGCGGCCCACTCCTCGTACGCTTCCGCCAGGACCAGGCCGGCGTCGAGCGCCGGGGACAGGCGCTCGGCGAGCTCGAAGGAACCGAGCCGGCTGCGCTCGTTGGGGTGCAGGACGAGCGCCACCTGGTACGCGTCGTGGGGGAGCGCGGCCACCAGCTCCGCGGGGAGCCCCGGGCGCCGGCGGAGCAGTGATTCGGGGCCCCAGGTGGAGGTCAGGACGACCAGCGTCCGCGCACCGGTGCCCAGGGCGGCCCGGTAGCGGTCCCGGTGCGAGACGGACGCCAGCAAGCGCTCCAGGGTGGGGTCGCCCACCACCTTGGCCCGTGCCGCGGCTCGTGGACTGAGGCGTGCCAGCCGGTGCACCTGACCGGGGTGGGCGAGGGCGTGGACGGAGGCCAGGGCGCGGCCGTCGGGCAGCAGGTACGCCGGGTCCAGGCCGGAGGGCACCCGGCCCGAACCCTCCCCCCGCACGCTCTTGTTGAAACCGGCGCCGTGCGGGAGCAGTACCCGCGGGCCGCGCAGCAGGCCGATGTCGCCTTTCGGGCTGGCCGCCAGGATCAGGTCGTAGGAGCGGCGGCACGCCTCTTCCCAGGGGACGGTGCGCGCTCCGGCGCGCTCGACGGCGGTCAGCGCCTCGACGTCGAAGTCGGAACCCGGAACTAGGGTGTAGGACCGGTCGATCCGGTCGTCTCCGGCGAAGACCGGCAGCACGTCGAGAAGCCGGTGCAGAGCCGTGGCCGACCGCGCGGCGAAAAGCACCTCACGTCGCCCGTCGCCCGTCGCCCGTCGCCCGTCGCCCGTCGCCCGTCGCCCGTCGCCCGTCGCCCGTCGCCCGTCGCCCGTCGAGTATCCGATTCTACCGGGGTCAGGCGCGTCAGGTATGCCGTTTGCGCAGTTCAGCCGGGGTTCTCTGTTCGCGGGCATGGGGTGATCGTATCGACCGGCCGGTGCCGGCCGAGCCCGCGCGGGCGGGCCGCCGGGCGTGGCCCACCTCGCGATGCGCTCCGGTGGGAGGTGAAGAATGGGGCCCATGACGGAGTGGGGGATCGCCGTGCTCGCGGCCGGCTCGGCACTGCTGGGAAGTCTCGTCACGGGGTGGTTCACCCGCGGGGCGGGTCACCGGCAGGCGGAGGCGGCGCGGCACGCGGGGGACCGGCAGGCGGACGCGTTGCTGGAGACGGTCCGGATGACACTGGAGGAACAGCGAGCCGCTCGTCTGCACGAGGCGCGGCGGCAGACCTATGCGCGGTTCCTGGAAGCGGCGGAGGAGGCTCTGCTGGCGCGGCGCACCGGTGAAGGGCAGTCCACGACCCGTTCCGCTCTGCAGCGGGCTCTCGGTGCCGTGCTCCTGGAAGGCCCCGAGGGCGTCGCCCGTTCCGCCCGCGACCTGGTCGGCCTCCTCGCCGGCAGCCGCTCCCTCGACGATCTGGAACGGGCGAGACGCGACTTCGTCGAGTCCGCGCAAGAGGCACTCGGGCAGGCGGACCGGCGGGGCTGAGGCGGCCGGCGGGCGGACCGGCGCCCCCCTCCCACCCACGGTCAGCCGGGGCCCCGGCCTGCGCTCCGGACGCGGCCCGGCGCCGTCCGGGGCGTCCGGGGGCAGGGGCGTCCGGGGGCATCCGGGGCCGTGGCGTGAGGGGCCGCGCGGCCCCGGCCGTCCCCGTTCACCATGACCGCCCGGCGATGCCCCCTGCTTAATGAAAGCCAAAAGAAAAGTGGTGTCAGTGTCCTTGACCCCAACTGCCGCGGCGGGCAAGGTTCCGGAGAGCGCTCTCCCACGTCGGTCCCATCCCAGGAGTCCCCTCATGCCCGCAGTCGGCATACCCCCAGCAGCGCCGTTCCCCCGCAGACCCGGCCGCCGTGCCCCGGCCACGGTCCTCCGCAGACCCGGCCGCCGCGGCGTCGTCGGCGTGGTGGTCACCGCTCTCGCCGCCACCCTTCTCACCTTCGCGCCCGCCCAGGAAGCCGAGGCCGCGCCCGTACTGCTCTCCCAGGGCAAGCCGGTCACCGCCTCCAGCCAGGAGCACGGCGGCACCCCGGCGACCGCGGCCGTCGACGGCAACTCCGGCACCCGCTGGTCCAGCGCCCACTCC
The DNA here is from genome assembly GCF_040628835.1 of Streptomyces sp. NPDC006134. Lineage (NCBI taxonomy): Bacteria > Bacillati > Actinomycetota > Actinomycetes > Kitasatosporales > Streptomycetaceae > Streptomyces > Streptomyces sp. NPDC006134. The sequence goes on from NZ_JBEXTV010000036.1 coordinate 26,064, forward strand.
GACCCGCAGTGGATCCGCGTCGACCTCGGTGCGAGCACCAAGGTGAGCCAGGTCGTCCTGGACTGGGAGGCGGCGTACGCCAAGGGCTACCGCATCGAGCTGTCCGCCAACGGCTCCGACTGGTCGACGGCCTACCAGACCGCCACCGGCGACGGCGGCACGGACACCGTCACCGTGACGGGCGACGCCCGTTACATCCGCGTGTACGGCACGGCCCGCGCCACCCAGTACGGCTACTCGCTCTGGGAGTTCAAGGTGTACGGCGAGAGCGGCACCGGAGGTCCGCAGCTGCCCGGCGGGGGCGATCTCGGCCCGAACGTGCACGTCTTCGACCCGTCGACGCCGGGTATCCAGGCCAAGCTGGACGAGGTATTCCGCGAGCAGGAGTCGGCGCAGTTCGGCAGCGGCCGGCACGCGTTCCTGTTCAAGCCGGGTACGTACCACGGCCTCAACGCGCAGATCGGCTTCTACACCCAGATCGCGGGCCTCGGCCTGAAGCCCGACGACACGACCATCAACGGTGACGTGACGGTCGACGCGGGCTGGTTCAACGGCAACGCCACGCAGAACTTCTGGCGGGCGGCCGAGAACCTGGCGCTGAACCCGGTGAGCGGGACCAACCGGTGGGCGGTCTCCCAGGCGGCGTCGTTCCGTCGTATGCACGTCAAGGGCGGACTGAACCTCGCGCCGAACGGCTACGGCTGGGCCAGCGGCGGCTACATCGCCGACTCGAAGATCGACGGCCAGGTCGGCAACTACTCGCAGCAGCAGTGGTACACCCGGGACAGCGCCATCGGCGGCTGGTCCAACTCCGTGTGGAACCAGGTCTTCTCGGGTGTCGAGGGTGCCCCGGCGACCAGCTTCCCCGAGCCCCGCTACACCACCCTCGCGAACACCCCGATCTCGCGCGAGAAGCCGTTCCTGTACCTGGACGGTGACGAGTACAAGGTGTTCGTACCGGCCAAGCGCACCGACGCGCGCGGCACCACCTGGGCGAACGGCACTCCGCAGGGCGAGTCGATCCCGCTGAGCCGGTTCTACGTCGTCAAGCCCGGCGCCACCGCCGCCACCATCAACCAGGCACTCGCCCAGGGGCTGCACCTGCTGTTCACCCCGGGCGTCTACCACGTCGACCAGACCATCGACGTCGACCGGGCGAACACCATCGTGCTCGGCCTCGGCCTGGCCACGATCGTCCCGGACAACGGGGTGACCGCGATGAAGGTCGCCGACGTCGACGGCGTGCGACTGGCCGGGTTCCTCATCGACGCCGGCGTGGTCAACTCCCCGACGCTGCTGGAGGTCGGCCCGCAGGGCGCGTCCGCCGACCACGCCGCGAACCCGACCACCGTGCAGGACGTCTACCTCCGGATCGGCGGCGCGCACGCCGGCAAGGCGACCACCAGCATGGTGATCAACAGCCACGACACGATCGTCGACCACACCTGGGTGTGGCGGGCCGACCACGGTGAGGGCGTCGGCTGGGAGACCAACCGGGCCGACTACGGCGTCCGCGTCAACGGAGACGACGTCCTGGCCACCGGACTGTTCGTCGAGCACTTCAACAAGTACGACGTCGAGTGGTACGGCGAGCGCGGACGGACGATCTTCTACCAGAACGAGAAGGCGTACGACGCCCCGAACCAGGCGGCCATCCAGAACGGTGCGACGAAGGGCTACGCCGCCTACCGGGTCGACGACTCCGTGGACACCCACGAGGCATGGGGCCTGGGCAGCTACTGCAACTACAACGTCGACCCGACGATCCGCCAGGACCACGGCTTCAAGACCCCGGTCAAGCCGGGAATCAAGTTCCACAGCCTGCTGGTGGTCTCCCTCGGCGGCATGGGCCACTACGAGCACGTCATCAACGACACCGGAGCGTCCACGGTCCCGGCCGGCACCTCGACCGTGCCGTCCACCCTCGTCTCCTTCCCCTGACACACCGTCCGCCGGCCGCCGGATGATCCGGCAAGTGGGCCGGCACCGACCCCCTTCCGGTCCGGGTGACAACCCCGTGCCCCGGCCCGGAGGGGCCCCGCGGCCCGGTGCCTGAACCGGGCGCCCGGGGCCGCGGCCCCGTCACGCCCTCCACGCGACCGTGCCGTCCCGAACCGGGCGGCACGCCGCGGCCACGCGCCGAACGGGGACCGGGGATCCCCCTGGTGAGCGCTCCCCACCCGGCACACCGACCTGCCAGGAGCAGATGTGTCCAGACCCCCCTCCCCACCCGCCCTGACCCGCCGCCGCACCGGCCCGGCCGGCTTGTCCGTGCTGGCTCTCGGCGCGCTGGTGGCGTCCTCGCTCACCCTCGCCGCCCCACCGGCCCGAGCCGCCGACACCCTGCTGTCGCAGGGCAGGCCCGCCACCTCCTCGTCGCACGAGGGCGACGCCTACGCCGCGTCGGCGGCCGTGGACGGCAATCTCACCGGCACCCGCTGGTCCAGTCAGTGGAGCGATCCGCAGTGGCTCCAGGTCGACCTCGGCCGTCGCGCGAACCTCAGTCGGGCCGTCCTGACGTGGGAAGCCGCGTACGGCAGGAGCTACCAGATCCAGGCGTCCGACAACGGCACCGACTGGCGGACGCTGAGGACCGTGACCGGCGGCGACGGCGGCACGGACGACCTCGCCCTGACGGGCTCCGGGCGCTACGTGCGGATGCTGGGAACGGAACGGTCCGGGGGGTACGGCTACTCCCTGTGGGAGTTCCAGGTCTACGGGAACACGGACGACGCTCCGCCGCCCCTCACGGGCGCGGTCCGGGTGACGGGCTCCCAGGGGAACTGGCAGCTCACCGTCGGCGATCAGCCGTACACCGTCAAGGGGCTGACCTGGGGACCGGCCATCGCCGATGCCCCGAAGTACCTGCCGGACGTGAAGTCGATGGGTGTCAACACGATCCGCACCTGGGGCACCGACGGCGGCACCAAGCCGCTGCTGGACTCGGCGGCGGCCAACGGCATCCGCGTGATCAACGGCTTCTGGCTCCAGCCGGGCGGCGGCCCGGGCAGCGGCGGCTGCGTGAACTACGTGACCGACTCGACGTACAAGAACAACATGCTGACCGAGTTCGCGAAGTGGGTGGAGACCTACAAGTCGCACCCGGCCACGCTGATGTGGAACGTCGGCAACGAATCGGTGCTCGGACTGCAGAACTGCTACAGCGGCACCGAACTCGAAGCCCAGCGCAACGCCTACACCTCTTTCGTCAACGACGTGGCCAAGAAGATCCACTCGATCGACCCGGATCACCCGGTCACCTCGACCGACGCCTGGACCGGTGCCTGGCCCTACTACAAGCGCAACGCGCCCGACCTCGACCTGTACTCGATGAACTCCTACGGCGACATCTGCAACGTGCAGGAGGACTGGGAGGCGGGCGGCTACACCAAGCCCTACATCATCACCGAGGGCGGGCCCGCCGGTGAGTGGGAGGTGCCGGACGACGCCAACGGTGTCCCCGACGAGCCCACCGACGTACAGAAGGCGGACGGCTACACCCAGGCGTGGAACTGCGTCACCGGCCACCGGGGCGTCGCGCTCGGCGCCACCCTCTTCCACTACGGCATCGAGCACGACTTCGGCGGCGTCTGGTTCAACCTCCTGCCCGACGGCCTCAAGCGCCTGTCGTACTACGCCGTCAAGAAGGCCTACACCGGGTCGTCCAGCGGCGACAACACGCCCCCGGTCATCACGAACATGGCCGTCAGCCCCGCGTCCTCGGCCCCCGCGGGCGGGGAGTTCAGCGTGCGCGCCGACGTCCGCGACCCGGACGGCGACCCGATCACGTACAAGATCTTCCTCAGCGGCAACTACGCGAGCGGCGACAAACGGCTCGTCGAGGCCCGCTGGCGCTCCACCGGGAACGGTACCTTCGCCGTCACCGCGCCCGAGAAGCTGGGCGTGTGGAAGGTGTACATCCAGGCCGAGGACGGACGCGGGAACGCCGGTATCGAGACCAAGTCGGTGAAGGTCGTCGCCCCGCCGGTCACCGGTACCAACGTGGCGCTGAACAAGCCGACCACCGCCTCCTCCTTCCAGGCGTCGTACGGCGACTGCCCCTGCGAGCCCGCCGAGGCCACCGACGGCCGTGCCGACACCCGCTGGGCCAGCGACTGGAGCGACCCCCAGTGGATCCGCGTCGACCTCGGCGCCCCCACCGCGATCCGCAAGCTCCAGTTGCACTGGGACCCGGCCTACGCGAAGTCCTACGAGGTCCAGGTGTCCGACGACGGCACCACCTGGCGCACGGTCCACTCCACGACGACCGGCAACGGCGACATCGACACCATCGACGTCGCGGCGACCGCACGGCACGTCCGTCTCCACCTGACGGCCAGGGGGACGGGCTGGGGCTACTCGCTCCACGAGTTCGGCGTCTACAGCTGACGCACGCACCGCGCCAGGCCCCCGGCAGGGGGCAGCGCTCAGCCCCCTGCCGGGCCACCATCCCCCCACCGATGGGCTGGAGGCCCTTCATGAGATGGCGTACGAAACGACTCCCCGCGCTCCTTCTCGGCAGCGCTCTCGTCGCATCCGTCCTCGGTCTCGGCACGGTCGCCACCGCGGCCGATCCGGGAAGTCCCGCCCTGGCCGGCGGTCACACCGGACACACGACGGCCGTGTCGACCCAGGCGTCCGGAGACGACCCCGACGGAGACGGCTACATACCGGCCGTCCCCCAGGTCACCGGCGTCACACCGTCCACGCACACTCCGCCGCCGCGGTACCACAAGGAGTTCCAGGCCAACTGCTCCGTCACGCACACCGCGCCGGACGACCCGATCGTGTACCCGGGGCAGCCGGGCAAGTCCCATGACCACACCTTCATGGGCAACACCTCGACCGACGCGCACAGCACCACCAACTCGCTCTACGGCGGCGAGACCAAGTGTCTCGCACCCGCCGACGGCTCCGCGTACTGGATGCCCTCCCTGTACAACGGGGACAAGAAGATCCTCCCGGTGGGCCCGCAGGTCATCTACTACAAGGCCGGTGTCACCGACTACACCAGCGTGCGGCCGTTCCCCAAGGGGCTGCGGTTCGTCGTGGGCGATCCGATGCAGAGCGCCGACGAGTTCCGCCGCCACCGCGGCTTCGTCGAGGGCTGGGAATGCGGTGACAGCTTCTTCAACGTCGACATCCCGGCGAGCTGTCCGAGCCGGCCCGACGTACAGCTCAACATCCGTATGCAGGCCCCCAGTTGCTGGGACGGGAAGTACCTCGACACCCCCGACCACAAGAGCCACATGGCCTACCCGGTCGTCAAGCCCGGCACCAACGACAACATGTGCCCGGCCTCCCACCCGGTCGCCGTGCCGATGATCGAGTTCAAGATGGCCTTCCCGGTCAACGGCGACATGAGCCAGGTCCGGCCGGCCAGTGGGCGCGGCTACTCCTTCCACTACGACTTCTTCAACGCGTGGGAGGAACGCACCCTCAAGGCGTTGGTCGACCACTGCATCGTGGGTGGCTTCCAGTGTGACGCGCGCGGCTACGACCTGTACCACCCGGAGCGGGGCGCGGTCCTGAACGCGGACTACCGACTGCCCTGACCGGCCGTACGACCCGGGCCCGGCCGTTCCCGCTCACGCGAGGAAGGCCGGGCCCTCTGCCCTGCCCGGCGCCACCGGCAAGGGCCAGGACCGAGCAACCGTGAGAAGAGGGGCGGGACATGGACCCGGACAGGGACGACAGGGTGCTCGACCGGCACATCGCAGAGCTGACCCTTGAGCAGAAGGTGCGCCTGCTCACCGGTGCGACGACATGGCGCACGGCGGGGGAGGCCGGCATCGGTCTGCGGGAGATGGTGATGTCGGACGGGCCGGCCGGCGTCCGCGGTGAGGCGTGGGACGAGCGACGCCCCTCCGCGCTGCTGCCCTCCGCCTCGGCCCTGGGAGCCATGTGGGACGAGGGGCTGGTGGAGGAGCTCGGCGGGCTGCTGGCCGCGGAGGCCGCCCGCAAGGGCGTCGACGTGGTGCTGGCCCCGACGCTCAACCTCCACCGGACCCCGCTCGGGGGCCGGCACTTCGAGTGCCTCTCGGAGGATCCCGAACTGACGGGCCGCACCGGCGCCGCACTGGTCCGGGGCATCCAGGCCCATGGTGTGGCGGCCACGGCCAAGCACTATGTCGCGAACGACTCCGAGACCGACCGGCTGACCGTAGACGTGCGCGCGTCCGAGCGGACCCTGCGCGAGGTGTACCTGGCACCCTTCGAGGCGGCCGTCGAGGCGGGCGTGTGGCTCGTCATGGCGGGCTACAACCGCGTCGACGGCGTGACGATGACGTCCCATCCCCTCCTCGACGAGCCACTCAAACGGGAGTGGGGGTTCGACGGGGTCGTCGTGTCCGACTGGGCCGCTGTGCGGTCGACCGAGGAGCCGGCCCGCGCCGCTCTCGACCTGGCGATGCCAGGGCCGCAGAGTCCCTGGGGCGCCGCGCTGGTGCAGGCGGTGAAGGACGGACGGGTTCCGGAGCAAGCCGTCGACGACAAGGTGCGTCGACTGCTCCGGCTCGCCGACCGGGTGGGCGCCTTCACGCCGCCTCGCCGGCGCCGCAGGCCGGTGCAGGACTCACCGAAGCCCCGGGCGCTGCTGCGCCGGGCGGTCGCGGCCGGCTCCGTGCTGCTCGGCAACCGAGGAGTGCTTCCGCTGGATCCGGCGGCGCTGTCCGCCGTCGCGGTCATCGGCGCGCACGCCGCGTCACCCCGCACGCAGGGCGGCGGCAGCGCGGGTGTCTTTCCCTTCGATGTGGTGACCCCGCTGGCCGGGATCCGGGCCCGGCTGCGCGGCCGCGCCCGGGTGGTGCACGTCCCCGGGGTGCCGCCCCCGGGCCTCGCATCGGCCCCGCTCGACACCGACCGGTGCAGCGACCCGAGGTCCGGCGCCCCCGGGGTGCTGCTGCGCGTCCTGGACGAGTCGGGGCGGGAACTGCGCGCGGAGCATCGCCTCTCGGGCCGTCAGCTCGAACCGGATCTGCCTCCGGGGGCCCACACGGTGGAGATCAGCGCCGTGCTGCGGCCGCGGCGGACGGGGGAGTGGACGTTCGGCGTCGGCGGCTTCGGCCGGATGACGCTCACCGTCGGCGGACTCACGATCCTGGACGGCGTGTTCCCCCGTGAGACGGACGACCCGGCGGTCGTCCATGTCAATCCACCAGTGCGGGAGGCACGGACGGAGCTGACCTCGAAGCGGCCGGTGCACGTGGTGGCGCGGCGCGAGCTGGTCCCCGGCTGCGGGCGCGCCACCGTGGTCACCGCGGCGCCGCCGGAGCCCGATGCGCAGAGCGCGATGGCGGCCGCGGCGGAGGCGGCCCGGGAGGCGGACGTCGCGATCGTGGTCGTCGGTACCACCCAGCACGACGAGACAGAGGGATACGACCGGAGCGATCTGTCCCTCGGCGGGCGGCAGGACGACCTCGTGCGCGCGGTGGCCGCGGCCAATCCGCGCACGGTCGTGGTCGTCAACAGCGGCGGTCCGGTAGAGCTGCCGTGGCGGGAGGACGTGGGCGCGGTGCTGCTCGCGTGGTTCCCGGGACAGGAGGCGGGCGCGGGGCTCGCCGACGTACTGTTCGGGGTGGAGGAGCCCGGCGGGCGGCTTCCCACGACCTGGGGCTCGTCTCTCGCGGACACGCCCGTGACGCGTACGCGACCCGCGGGGGGTCGTCTCGACTACGCCGAGGGACTTCACATCGGGCATCGGGCCTGGCTGCGGGCCGGCCGGGCACCGGCCTTCTGGTTCGGCCACGGACTCGGGTACACCACCTGGGAGTACGAAGCCGTCGAGGTGCCGGCAAGGGTCACGACGGGCGACGCGTTCACCGTGCGGGTACGCCTTCGCAACACGGGGAACCGCGCCGGGCGGGAGGTCGTCCAGGTCTACGCGGCCCGGCCGGGGTCGGCCGTGGAGCGGCCCGTACGCTGGTTCGCCGGCTACGCGGCGGTCCGGGCGGAGGCGGGCCGGACGGTGACCGCCGAGGTGGAGGTGGCGCCCCGCGCCCTGCGTCACTGGTCGGAGGAGGAACGCGCCTGGTCCACGGAGCCTGGGCCGTATCGGATCATGGTGGGCAGGTCGGCGGGGGACCTGTGGTGGGAAGGGGAGGTGACGGTCGAGCGTCGGGCGCTCACCGGCTGAGGCCCCTCACTGCGCCGCCCGTTCCTGCAGGCTGGTCTGCCACACGGGGCTCTGCTGCTCCGGGTCCGCCTCGGTGCGGCGGCCACCGCGGGCGAAGAAGTCGGCGAGTGGCAGGATCGCGGCTCCGACGGTGACGGCGTCCGGTCCGAGGGTGCCGAGGTCGATCCGGACGCGCGCCGCCGGGTACTTCAGCGAGTACGACGTGGTGTAGGTGCGCACCCTGTCGAGGAAACGCCGGCCGAGCTGGAGGCCTGCCCAGCCGCCCACGAGAATCCGTTCGGGCTGGAACAGGTTGATCAGGTCGGAGAAGCCGGCGCCGAGGTACTCGGCGGTCTCCTCCAGGACGGCCAGAGCGGTCGCGTCGGCCGGCGGAGTCACTCCCTCGGTGTCGGGGGCGGGGTACGCGGCGGCGAGCATCGCGGTCAGCGCGGTCTCCTCGTCCGCGCCGGCCGGTGGCCGTCCGCCCGCCTCCGCCCACCGTTCCAGGAGCGCTTCGGCGCCGGCGTACGCCTCCAGGCAGCCCTGCGCGCCGCAGCGGCAGTGCCGTCCCCGTACCCGTACGGTCAGATGTCCCCACTCCAGGGCCATGCCGGACCGCATGTCATCGGCGACCACGCAGGCGCCGACGCCGGAACCGAAGAGGACCACCGCCGCGTTCTGCGCACCTCGCCCGGCGCCGAACCACATCTCCGCCTGGCCGAGCGTCTTGGCGCCGTTGTCGATGTAGTACGGCACGGTCTCGGGCAGCAGCCGGGACTCGCGCAGCAGCCGCTCCAGCGGGACGGCGTCCCAGCCGATGGTCTGGCCGTGCACGACGGCGCCGTCCTCGGCGGTCCTGGCCACGATGCCCGGCACGCCGATCCCGACGCCGAGCAGCCGGTCCGCCGCGATGCCGGCCTGCTCCAGCACCTGGGGGATGCCCTCGCGCAGGTGGGCCACGACGACGTTGACGTCGTAGCGGTCGACCCGGCGCGGACCCTCGGTCTCCAGCGGCTTCTCCACCCGGGCCAGCTCGGTGAGGGCGAGGTCGAACAGTTCGATCCGCACCCGGGTCTCCCCGACGTCGACGCCGATCATGTAGCCGCTGTGCGCGCTGATCCGCAGGAGGGTGCGGGGGCGGCCGCCGGCCGAGTCGACGCTGCCGGCCTCCTCCACCAGCCCCTCCGCGACCAGCTCGGACACCACGTTGCTCACCGAGCCGGAGCTCAGCCCGGTGACGGGCCCGAGCGAGAACCGGCTGAGCGGCCCGTCGAAATACAACCGTTGCAATACGGCGGTGCGGTTCTCCCGCCGCAGGTCACGCACCGTACGGCCGCTGCGCATCTTCACCCTGCCCCCTCGTTTCCGGTGTCCTGCACGCAACTTACATGGCACCGAGGCCTTGACGCGACCTTCACTTGAGGTTTAACTCACACCGTAAATTAAGCGGCGGGGTGCTTCAGGGCTCGAACACGGGACGTCACTCGTGTCGCACCCTCCCCGCAGGCGAAGTCCGTTCACCTCCCGGAAGGCCTCTGGAGCCATGCGCAGAACCCGAGCCGCAGCCGTCGGCGCCGTCACCCTCTCGCTCGTCCTCGCCGCGGCCGCCTGCGGCGGGGGGACGACCGGCACGGAAGGGTCCAACGAGCGGCCGAAGACCCTGACGTACTGGGCCTCCAACCAGGGCGCCAACCTGGAGGTGGACAAGAAGGTCCTCCAGCCCGAACTCGACAAGTTCGAGAAGCAGACCGGCATCAAGGTGAAGCTGGAGGTCGTGCCCTGGAGCGACCTGCTCAACCGGATCCTCACCGCCACCACCTCCGGCCAGGGCCCCGACGTCCTCAACATCGGCAACACCTGGAGCGCGTCGCTCCAGTCCAGCGGCGCCCTGCTGCCCTGGGACGAGAAGAACTTCGAGGCGATCGGCGGCAAGGACCGCTTCGTGGAGTCCGCGCTCGGCTCCACCGGGGTCCAGGGCCAGGACCCGGCCGCCGTGCCGCTGTACTCCATGGCCTACGCGCTCTACTACAACAAGAAGATGTTCGCCGAGGCCGGGATAGCGAAGCCGCCGGCCACCTGGGAGGAACTGGTCCAGGCCGGCAAGAAGCTCTCCAAGGACGGGAAGTGGGGGCTGGGCGCCGAGGGATCGAACCTCTCCAACAACATCCACCAGGTCTTCGTCCTCGGCAAGCAGCACGGGGCGGACTTCTTCACCCCCGACGGCAAGCCGGACTTCACCTCCGACGGGGCCGTGGCGGCCGTCAAGCAGTACGTCGACCTGATGGCCAAGGACAAGATCGTCGCGCCCGGCAACGCCGAGTACGCGCAGAACCAGTCCCTGGGCGACTTCGCCAAGGACAAGACGGCGATGGTGCTGTGGCAGACCGCCTCGGCGACCTTCAAGACGTACGGCATGGACGAGGACGAGTGGGGCGTCGCCCCCGCCCCCGTGCGGTCCGGCAAGCCCGGTCAGGGCACCGCGACCAACTCGATGGTCGCCGGCATCAACATGGCCGTCTTCAAGAACACCAAGAACATCGACGGCGCCAAGAAGTTCGTGAAGTTCATGACCAGCGACGAGGAACAGATCATCCTCAACAAGGCCTACGGCTCCATCCCGCCGGTCAAGTCCGCCCAACAGGATCCGGCCTTCGACAGCCCGGCGCTCGCCGTCCTGCGGGACACCCTCACCACCAGCGCCGCCGCGCTGCCGCAGGTCCCCGAGGAGTCGCAGTTCGAGACCGTCGTCGGCACCGCGGTCAAGGAACTGTTCGCCGACGCCGCCGCCGGCCGGCCGGTGACCACCGAGTCGGTGCGGGCCAAGCTCGACAAGGCCCAGCAGCAGATGCCCAAGAAGTGAGCGCGGACACCACCATGACCACCACCGCTGCCCTGAGCACAGGCGAGCGGAAGGCCCGGAAGGACGGCCCCGGGGCGGCACCGCCCACGCGCCGCCGCCCCGGGCGGCTGCGCCGCGCCGGACTGCCGTACCTGCTGCTGCTTCCCGCGCTCGCCCTCGAACTCCTGGTCCACCTGGTGCCGATGGTCATCGGCATCGTCGTCAGCTTCAAGGAACTGACCCAGTTCTACATCCGCGACTGGACCACCGCCCCCTGGGCGGGCTTCGGCAACTACGCGCTGTCGGTCGACTTCGACGCCCCCGTGGGCGAGGCGCTGCTGAAGTCGTTCCTCACCACCTGCCTGTTCACCGTCCTGTCGGTCGGCCTGTGCTGGCTGCTCGGGACGGCCGCGGCGATCTTCATGCAGGAGACCTTCCGCGGCCGGGGCCTGCTGCGCACGCTCTTCCTCGTCCCGTACGCGCTGCCCGTCTACGCCGCCGTCATCACCTGGGCGTTCATGTTCCAGCGGGACAAGGGCCTGATCAACCACGTGCTGCACGACCAGCTCGGGCTCACCGACGGCAACCCGTTCTGGCTGATCGGCGACAACAGCTTCCTCGCGCTGCTCGTCGTCTCGGTGTGGAAGGGCTGGCCGTTCGCCTTCCTCATCATCATGGCCGGGCTCCAGAACATCCCGAAGGACGTCTACGAGGCCGCCGCCCTGGACGGCGCGGGCATGTGGCAGCAGATCCGCCGCATCACCCTGCCGGCGCTGCGCCCCGTCAACCAGGTCCTCGTCCTGGTGCTGTTCCTGTGGACGTTCAACGACTTCAACACCCCCTTCGTCCTGTTCGGCAAGGCGGCGCCGGAGGCCGCGGACCTCATCTCCCTGCACATCTACCAGTCCTCGTTCCAGACCTGGAACTTCGGGGCGGGCTCGGCCATGTCGGTCCTCCTGCTGCTGTTCCTGCTCGTGGTGACGGGCGTCTACCTCCTGCTCACGTCCCGAGGAAGGAAGGCCACCGATGCCTAGCCAGTCCCGGCGTCAGGCCCGCTCCCCGATGGCCGCCCCGCGGTCCTTCCTGTGGAGCCGGAGGATCTTCCTGACCCTCCTGTCCGCCTTCGTGCTGCTGCCGGTGTACGTGATGGTCTCCAGCTCGCTGAAACCGCTGGAGGACGTGTCGGGCGAGTTCGCGTGGTTCCCCTCGGAGCTCACCGTCCGCCCGTACCTCGACATCTGGGACACGGTCCCGCTCGCCGACTACTTCGTGAACTCCCTGATCGTGGCCACGGCGGCGACCGTCTGCTCCGTCACCATCGCCGTGTTCGCCGCCTACGCGGTCAGCCGCCACACCTTCCGCGGCAAGCGCGTCTTCACGGTGACCGTGCTGTCGACCCAGATGTTCCCCGGCATCCTGTTCCTGCTGCCGCTGTTCCTCATCTACGTCAACATCGGCAACGCCACCGGCATCGCGCTGTTCGGCTCCCGAGGCGGCCTGATCCTCACCTACCTCACCTTCTCGCTGCCGTTCTCCATCTGGATGCTGATCGGCTACTTCGACTCGGTGCCCCGCGACCTGGACGAGGCGGCCAAGGTGGACGGCTGCGGCCCGCTCGGCGCCCTCTTCCGGGTCATCGTGCCCGCCGCGGTCCCCGGCATCGTCGCCGTCGCCGTCTACGCGTTCATGACCGCCTGGGGCGAGGTCCTCTTCGCCTCCGTCATGACCAACGACACCACCCGCACCCTCGCCGTCGGCCTCCAGGGCTACGCCACCCAGAACGACGTGTACTGGAACCAGGTCATGGCCGCCTCCCTCGTCGTCAGCCTGCCCGTCGTCGCCGGCTTCCTCCTCCTCCAGCGCTACCTCGTCACCGGCCTGACCGCCGGCGCCGTCAAGTAGCCGCCGGGGCCGCATTCCCGCCCCGCTCCCGCCCGACCAGCCCAGAAAGGCTCCCCGTGTCCGAACCGCTCGACCTCGCCGCCTTCCCCGAAGACTTCACCTGGGGCACGGCCACCTCCGCCTACCAGATCGAGGGCGCCGTCGCCGAGGACGGCCGGGCACCGTCGATCTGGGACACCTTCTCCCACACCCCCGGCGCGATCGACAACGGCGACCACGGCGACGTGGCCTGCGACCACTACCACCGGTGGCCCGAGGACATCGCGCTGATGAAGCGGCTCGGCACCGACACCTACCGCATGTCCGTCGCCTGGCCCCGCGTGGTGCCCGGCGGCGACGGGCCGGTCAACCCGGCCGGCCTCGACTTCTACGACCGCCTCGTCGACGGCCTCCTCGACGCGGGCATCACCCCCAACATCACCCTCTACCACTGGGACCTTCCCCAGGCCCTCCAGGACCGCGGCGGCTGGACCGTGCGCGACACCGCCGAACACCTCGCCGCCTACGCCTCCGCCGTCGCCGGCCGGCTCGGCGACCGCGTCACCCGGTGGGCCACCCTCAACGAACCCCTGTGCTCCGCCTGGATCGGCCACCTGGAGGGCCGGATGGCCCCCGGCCTCACCGACCTGACCGCCGCCGTACGCGCCTCGTACCACCTGCTGCTCGCCCACGGCCTGGCCACGCGGGCGATCCGCGCCGCGGCCCCCGGCGCGCAGGTCGGCCTCGTCACCAACCACTCCACCGTCGAGGCCGCCTCCACCCGCCCCGAGGACATCGCGGCGGCCACCCGCATGGACGGCCACACCAACCGCTGGTGGCTCGACCCCGTCTACGGCCGCGGCTTCCCCGCCGACATGCGCGAGCTGTACGGCGTGGACCTGCCGGAGCGCCCCGGCGACCCGGAGACGATCGCCGCGCCCCTGGACTGGCACGGCCTCAACTACTACTTCCCGGTGACCGTGGCCGACGACCCCGCCGGCCCCGTCCCGTACGCCCGCGAGGTCCGCCTGCCCGACGTGCCGCGCACCGGCATGGACTGGCAGATCGACGCCGGCGGCCTGGAGGCCCTGCTGCTGCGCCTGACCGACGATTACGGCGTGCGCAGGCTGTACGTCACCGAGAACGGCTCCGCCTTCCCGGACACCGCCGCCCCCGACGGCACCGTCCACGACCCCGACCGGGCCCGCTACCTGGAGCAGCACATCGCCGCCTGCGCCCGCGCGGTCCGCAAGGGCGCGCCGCTGGCCGGCTACTACGCCTGGTCCCTGCTCGACAACTTCGAATGGGCCTACGGCTACGACAAGCGCTTCGGCCTCGTCCACGTCGACTACGCCACGCAGGCGCGGACCGTCAAGACCAGCGGCCGGCGCTACGCCGACATCATCCGCGCCCACCGGCAATCCGCCGCCTGACGGCCCGCGGCACCGGCCTTCCCGTGAGGTCCTGACGCCGGGCACCGCCCCGGCGCCCGGCGTCAGGACCGGGCGGGACCCGCCCGACGCACCGCGCACGGCGCCTCAGGCGGACGCGCGCACCACCAGTTCCGGTGCGAAGACACGCGTGTGCGGCTCGGTACGGCCGCCCTGGACGTGCTCGTCCAGCAGCCCGGCCATGGCCGCCGCTCCGCTGTCGAGGGTGAAGGCGCCCTCGACGACCGGAGGGCTGTCGTGGCCCGCGCGCGCCAGGACGTCGCGGAATCCGGCGAGGCGGTCACGGCCGGCCCGCAGATCCCGCGGGACGCCGATCATCGCGACGCGGCGGCAGCCGCGGGCCAGCAGCCGCTCTCCGGCCAGACGGCCCCCCGCGTAGTGGTCCAGATCCTGGCGGCCGGGATCGACGTTGCGCACCCCGTTGACGACCCGCGACACCGTGGCGCGGGAGACCTCCGCCTCCCGCGCGACATCCTCCAGCGTCGGGACCTGCCTGTTCATACGGGCACTTTGACGCCGGTGTTCTGCCGGACCCAGGGCGGCCGGCCGCCGTCAGGGCCGCCCGGGCCCGTCCCCGTACGCCGTGGCACCCTCGGCGTACGGGGTGAAGTGGGCCGGGACACGGACGCCGGGCCGTTCCGTCCCGCAGTGCGTCTGGCGCCGTCCGGCGCCAGGCCTCGCCCACCCGCCGGTTCGCGGCCTCCCAGCGCGCCAGCCGCCTGGCCAGGAGCACGGCCCCGAGCCGGTGAAGCGGCTTGGGCCAGGGGCCGTACCAGAGCCGAGCCGGTGGCGGGGCCGGTGCGGGGCTGCCGGGCTCGGCGACCGACCAGCGATGGCCGCTCCAGCCCTGCGGCGCCGTGTTCGCCCTGCGCCGCCGACGGGAGTTCAGGACCGCCGGCTGCCGGGCCGGGGAGCGGTGTGGGGGTGGGCACGGATGAGGACGTTGCAGTCGGAGACGCGTGAGCCGTCCTTCGCCGCCCGGGCTTCCTCCCGTTCCCGTGCGAGACTTTGGCACGTCCGGCATTCCGCCACCGGGGGCGGTTCGGGAGGCAGCACCCCCAGGGCAGGGGGCGGGCTCGTGGGGCCCCACGTCATCGGCGGTACCTCCTGACGAGCCGGGGCAGTGCCCGGCCGGTTGCGCACCGGCCGACGTCGTCGACGCAGGGCTCGCACAAGGGGGCGTGGGCATAGAGCGCCTGGTGCGCGCGGCGGCCGACGCACGGTCCGCAGGCACGCGGCCACCAGCGGCCGTCGTCACCGGTCAGCTCGCCGAGATCGACGGCCGTCGCGCCGGTCAGCCGCCGCGGGCACCAGGCACAGACCGCGCCACGGACTTGATCCGGAGTCAGCGTGTCGGACTCGGGCAGCGCGAGCAGGGCCAGAACCTCGGGCGGGATCTCCTGCGTGGTGATGCTCATCGGCCCACTCCTCGTGGGGGCCGCGGATCAGTACCGTGTCGCATGTCGGCGCTCCTCAGCAGCGTTGGCCACGCCCGGGGCCGGTCGCACGGCCGCCGGGCTCTAGTCAGCCAGGATCTTGTGACGCACCGTGTCGGGTCGATATCCCTCCGTAATCTCACGGTGGGATGGAACTCCATCCCGTTCGTGGATACCGAGGGTCGCCACTGTGGGAACTGCACTGGAGCCGATCGACCTACCCGACTCGGCATGGGAGCGCGCCGAGATGCGCCGGGCGCTGCGTGTGCGAGACATGGGCGCCGTGTTCCGGTACGTGCAGCAGTACGCCGGTGCGAGCCAAGCCCGCATCGCCACCGCAGCCGGGATGACACAGGCCCGTGTCAACGAGATCATCAACGGGCGCCGCGTGGTATCCCAGCTCGACGTGTACGAGCGGATCGCCGATGGTCTCCACATGCCCGACGACGCCCGACATCTGCTCGGCCTGGCTGCCGGCCGCGAGAAGCGCAGCGGCGGCGCCGCGTTCGACCTGGCGGCGTTTCCTGAAGCCGTCCGCGTCTACGCGGCCCAGCACTCGGCAGCGGAGGAGATCCAGCAGCAGGCCCGCGAGGCGCAGGAGCTGGATGTCCTGGCCGTGCGCGGGCTCGGGCTGATCGGGCTCGACGACAGCCTGCTGCGGGCCTGCCTGCCCAGGGAGCAAGGCGGTAAGGGGCTGCGGGTCCGGGTCGCCCTGCTCGACCCGGAGTCGTCGGCGCTTGCACGGTGAGCAGCCGAGATCGGGGAGTCCGCTGAGTCGCTCGCCCGCGGTGTACGCCTGGCTGAGGCGCGTCTGCGGGAACTGGCCGGGACATGCGACATCAGGGTGTACCGGTACCGCATGCTGCCTACGTGGCGGGTGATCCGTACGGACGCCACGATGTTCGTCGGTGCTTTCGACGCCGGTTGGGAGGGGCACGAGTCGGCCACCTACAAGGTCATGGAGACACCGCACGGACCCCTGTTCAGGGGGTTCCGCCGGATGTCCGAGGCGGTTGTCGACGGGGCCGAACGCACAGTCTGAACGGAGAGGGGAACGAGACTCGTGGCCGGCGGATGCTCGCCACGCTCGTGCGTGTTCCGGAGATCGACGGGACCTTCCTGGAAGTCGAGACGCTCGTTGACGAGACGGATGTGCCTGCCGCCCTGGCCGACATCCGCGCGGTCCTCGCCGATTTCGGCATCGGACCGGAGGATCTGACGCGAGAGACGTACACGAGCGCTGTCTCTGCGCAACGGCGTTGATCCCGAGCACGGCGAACCGCCCCCTGCACGGCCCTTCGCGGGCCGTGCAGGGGGCGGTTCGTTACAGGCGGCGGTCGCTCAGGATCAAGGGCGGGCCGGTCGTCGTGGTCGGCGCGGGGTGAGGCTCCGAGAGGACGATCGACAACCGTGGCCCGTACCCCTTTGGACCTGGACGACCTGGTACGAGCACTGGACGCTGCTGGAGGACGAGCGGGCCCTCGTATCCGGCAAGCGTGGCACGACGCGACTCGGCTTCGCCGTGTTGCTGAAGTTCTATACGCAGTACGGCCGGTTTCCCCGGGGCCGGTTCGAGCTGCCGGGCGAGGCGGTGGAGTTCGTCGCCCGGCAGCTACAGGTGCCCGCGTCCGAGCTGGACGCGTATGAGTGGAGCGGTCGGACGGTCGAGTACCACCGTGCGCAGATCCGCGGGCACCTGGGCTTTCGTGAGTGCAGCGTCGCGGACGCGGACAAGCCGGCGGCCTGGCTCGCCGAGCACGTCGCCTGCAAGGAGCGGCGGCCGGAGCAGGTGCGGGTGGAGCTGCCGGCCCGTTGTCGTACGGAGTGCATCGAGCCGCCCACCCTGGGCGGTGCGACCGGATCGTGGGGGCGGCGCTGCGGGTCGCTGAGGAGACGCTGAGGCGCGGATCTCGGCACGGATCACGGTAGAGAGCATCGAGCGGATCGTCGCCCTGGTCGCCAGCGCCGACCAGGAGGACGACGCCGAACCCGGTGACGCCGGGACTGGCGAGGGCGAGGACGGACCGCCAGTCCTGGGGAAAATCAAGGAAGCGCCCGGCAACGTCAGCCTGGAGACGATGCTCACCGAGATCGACAAACTGCTCGCGGTCCGCGCGATCGGGCTTCCGCCGGATCTGTTCACGGACGTTGCGCCGAAGGTGGTGGCCGGATGGCGGGCGCGGGCCGCAGAGGAGTCGCCCTCCCATCTGCGCACGCACCCGCTGCCGTTGCGGGTGACGCTGCTGGCCGCGCTGCTGCACGAGCGGGAGCGGGAGATCACGGACACGCTGGTGGAGCTGCTGATATCCACGGTGCACCGGATCGGAGCGCGGGCGGAGAAGAAGGTCACCGAGCAGTTGGTCAACGCGTTCAAGAAGGTGTCGGGCAAGGAGAACATCCTCTTCAAGCTCGCCGAGGCGTCGATCGGCGACCCGGAGGGCACGGTCCGCGAGGTCGTCTACCCGGCCGTATCGGGCGGTGAGCAGACGCTGCGGGAGCTGGTGCACGAGTTCAAGACCCGCGGCCCGGTCTACCGGCGCACGGTGCAGACCACGTTGAAGGCGTCCTACACCAACCACTACCGGCGCGGGCTGATCAAGCTGCTGGACGTGCTGGAGTTCCGTTCGTCCAACCACACGCACCGGCCGGTGATCGAGGCCCTGGCGCTGGTGGCCCGGTACGCGGCGGCGGGCAACACCACGTACTACCCGCTGGGCGAGACGGTGCCGGCCCACAAGGCGATGGGCGGGGACTGGGCGGAGGTCGTGCACCGCACCGACAAGCGGGGCCGGCGCCGGGTGGTGCGCATGGTCTACGAGGTCGTCGCCTTCCAGGCCCTGCGCGACCAGCTCAAGCGCAAGGAGATCTGGGTCGTCGGCGCTGACAAGTGGCGCAACCCGGATGAGGACCTGCCCCAGGACTTCGCTGAGCGGCGCGAGGAGAACTACCGCGAACTGCGCAAGCCGCTGGACGCGGCAGACTTCGTCGACGAGTTGCGGGGGCAGATGACCACCGAGCTGACGCTGCTGAACGACCGGATGCCCAAGCTGTCCTGGCTGGACATCGCTGAGCGGAAGTCCGGGGCGATCCGGCTCACCCCGGCCGAGGCCCAGCCCGAGCCGAAGAACCTGCGCAGGATCAAGGCCGAAGTACAGCGCCGGTGGGGCGTAGTGCCGCTCATCGACATGCTCAAGGAGGCCGTCCTGCGCACAGGCTGCCTGGACGCGGTCACCTCGGTCTCCGGCGGCGGCTCCCTCTCGGCGGAGGTCCTGGCCGAGCGCCTGCTTCTGGTGATCTACGCCTACGGCACGAACACCGGGATCAAGGCCGTCGCCTCCGGCGGCCACGGCCACACGGAGGACGAACTGCGCTACGTCCGGCGCCGCTACCTGTCCGCGGAGGCCGCCCGCGCCATCGCCATCCAGATCGCGAACGCCACCTTCGCCTCCCGCAGTACCGACCTGTGGGGCCAGGGCTCGACCGCGGTCGCCTCCGACTCCACCCACGTGCGCGCCTACGACCAGAACTTGTTCACTGAGTGGCACGCGCGCTACGGAGGCCGCGGGGTCCTCATCCACTGGCACGTGGAGAAGAAGTCCCTGGCCATCCACTCCCAGCTGATCAACTGCACCGCCTCCGAGGCCGCCGCGATGGTCGGAGGCGCGATGCGGCACGGCACCACCATGGACGTCGAGGCCAACTACACGGACTCGCATGGCCAGTCGGAAATCGGGTTCGGCGTCACGAGACTGCTGAACTTCGACCTGCTGCCCAGGATCAAGCGGATCAACAAGGTGAAGCTGTACCGGCCGGTGGCCGGCGAGCCGGACGCCTACCTGCAACTCACCCCGGCGCTGACCCGGCCGATCCACTGGGAACTCATCGCCCGGCAGTACGACCAGATGATCAAGTACGCGACCGCGATCCGTACCCGGACCGCGTCGACCGAGGCGATCTTGCGCCGCTTCACCCGCAACGCCTCCCACCCCACCCATGCGGCCATGCTGGAGGTCGGCCGCGCGCAGAAGACCATCTTCGTGGCGCGCTATCTGCGGCTTCGGGACCTCCAGCGGGAGATCGAGGAGAGCCTGAACGTCATGGAATCCTCCAACGGCACCAACTCCGTGATCGCCTACGGCAAAGGCGGAGAAATCACCTCGAACCGGCGCGACGAACAGGAGACGTTCGTGCTGTGCCTGCGGATCCTCCAGTCCGCCCTGGTCTACGTGAACACCCTGATGCTTCAGGACATCCTCGGCGAACCCGAGTGGGCCGAACTCCTCACCGACGCCGACCGGCGCGGCCTGACCCCGCTGTTCTGGTCCCACGTACGCCCGTACGGCGAGGTGAACCTCGACATGGAGGCACGTCTGAACCTCACCGCAACTACGGTGCCGGGCGCCCGGGCACCGATCAACGGTGTCGGCTCGGCTGCGGCGGGAAAACGGTGACTGACCCGGTACAGGCTGTCGCTACTGGAAAGCCATGCCGTCGAGGATTCTTTGGAGGACGTGGTCGCTGTTGGCTGAGTCGGCGGCGGGGGCATGCTCCGTGATCCCCATGCCGGCGAAGTCGAAGCGCTTGGTCAGCGCGTGCAGGGCGGCGCGCAGCTGGTCGGGGTGCAGGCCCCCGGGTTCCGGGCAGGACAGGCTGGTGAAGTGCTCGGGGTCCAGCACGTCCAGGTCCAGGTGGATGTAGACGTGCGTGGCCCCCGTACCTGCCACCGCGGAAATCAGTTGGCCCGGCTCCCGAAGAGCCTGAACGGACAGGGCTCGGACTCGTTCGGACGCGATGAAGTCCAGCTCGGCGGGATCGAGGGCACGAGCGCCCGCGAGCACGAGCTGCCGGGTGGAAAGGCGCTCATCCGGCCTGGGCACCAGTTGTGACGGCCCCTGGCCGAGCAGGGTGCGCAGCACCATTCCGTGGAAGCCCCCCGAGGGAGACGTGTCGGGGGTGTTGAGGTCCGCGTGGGCGTCGAACCAGACAACTGCCAGGCTGTCGCCATGGCGAGCGACGGCGCGGGCGACGGGCGCGAGCTCGATGCCGCAGTCGCCGCCCACAGAAAGCAGCGTGTCATCGCCACTCCGGCCCAGCGCGGCCCTGGTTGCTTCCAGCGAGCGGGTCAGCACATCGAGGTGGCGTACGCCGTCCAGGTCCTGTCCGGGGCGGGGGTCGATGTCGACGACAGTGCGTCGCGCTGCGGGGAACAGCGCGCTCAGCCGGTGCGCCCCCTCAGCGAGCCGTTGAGGATTGCGTGCAGCCGACCCTTGCCACTGGGGAATCACGAGAACGGTAGGGGATCCGTTGCTGCGGTCGAGCCCGGTCATGTCGTGTAGTCCGCGTTGATGCGGATGTAGCCGGCGGACAGGTCGCAGCCGTAGACCGTGGCTTCGGCCTGTCCGATGCCGAGCGTGATGACGATGTCGACCTCGTCCCGGCGCATGATGCCGACGAGTTTGTCGAGGGTGTCGGCCTCGGGTTCTTCGGGGTACACCTCGATGTCGCCGAATCTCACGGTGACGTTGCCCGGCGCGATGTCGGTGTCGTCGGTGTTCTTGCCGATGGCCATCAGCACTCGGCCCCAGTTCGGGTCGGCGCCGTGGACGGCGGTCTTGACCAGCGGAGAGTTCACCACGCTCTTGGCGATGCGTTTGGCCTGTCCGTAGTCGCCAGCCTGGGCAACCGTGACGCGCAGGAGCTTGGTGGCGCCTTCGCCGTCACTGGCCAGCTGCCGGGTGAGGTCCAGGCAGAGGTCTGCGAGGGCTTCGGAGAACTCCGCGGGATCGGCTGGTCCTGCGGCGCCGTTGGCGATGACCGCCACTGTGTCGGAGGTGGAGGTGTCGGTGTCGACGCTCAGGCAATTAAACGTGCGATCCACCGCTGCGCGCAATGCGCTGTCCAGGTCGGCCGGGGACATGTCCGCGTCGGTGAACACGTAGGCCAGCATCGTGGCCATATTGGGTTCCAGCATGCCGACACCCTTGGCGACGCCCACGATGCGGGCCTGCCCGACGGTCCGTACGGCGGTCTTCGGGCGGGTGTCGGTGGTCATCATCGCGCGTGCCACATCCAGCGGTCCGGCCACGAACGCCGCGAGGCCGCGCTCGGCGGTCTCGTCGAAGTGCGTACGGATGGTGCCCATCGGCAGCGGGCGTCCGATGACGCCGGTGGAGCCGATGAGCACCTCGTCCTCCGGGATCCCCGCAATCCCGGCGACACGGCGGACGACCTCCGCAGCGTTCTCCTCACCCCGGCGCCCGGTGGCGACGTTCGCGTTCTGCGCCAGCGTCGTCACAGCACGCAGGTTCTGTCCCGAGGCATGAGCACGACTGAGGACTACGGCCGGACCCGCGAAGAGGCTCTGGGTGAACATCGCGGCGCTGGTGGCCGGCCGGTCCGACACGACGATGGAGATGTCGTCGCCGTACTCGCGCAGACCGCCGTGCCCTGTGTAGGCCCGGAAGCCTATTGGCCACGCCACAGGGTCAGAATCTTGATCCAATGAATGATCATGCGTCATGCGACATATATTTGCACCTTGGGGGCAGGCTGTCCATCCACTTTCGAGCGCCGACCCCGAACCCACCCCACCTCGCCACGCGATCAGGAAACGACCGATTGATGAGCAAGATCAGTAAGCGGCGGTGCACGGCCGAACCGGCGCCGGATCATGCCCTAAAACGGTGTCGGAAAGTCGAGGTGCTCAAGAACTTGAGGAGTACCCTTTTCTGTACGATTTGGCGGATGCAGCCACCCCAGGACGACGACATCGCCGATCTCCTCGCCCCCGTACCGGCCGTACGGACCCGGCCCTGGTACTGGTGGGCTCGTGGGATGCGCACGCGTGTCCACCAAGGGGCAGCTGCTCGATCGGCAGATCCACGCACTCACCGAAGCCGGATGCATCCGGATCTTCGCCGGCAAGAAGTCCGGCAAGAACGCCGAACGCGAGGAACTGCGTAAGGCCCTCGACTACCTGCGCGAGGGCGACACCCTCGTCGTCCCGTCGCTGGACCGACTCGGCCGCTCCATCCAGGACCTCATCGCGATCGTGTCCGGCCTGCGCAAGCGCGGCATCGGCTTCACCTCACTGCACGAAGCGCTCGACACGACCACGCCCGGCGGGCGCCTGGTCTTCCACGTCTTCGCGGCCCTGGCAGAGTTCATCCGCGAACTCATCGTCCAGGGCACCAACGAGGGCCTGGACGCCGCCCGCGCCCGAGATGCCCGCCTCGGCCGACCGCCGGCCTTGACCGACGAACAGGTACACCACGCACGCGACCTGCTCGCCCGACCGGAGAACACCGTCACCTCGATCGCCAAGCTCCTCGGCGTCTCCCGCAACACCATCTGCAACTACGTGCCCGAACTCAAGGGTGGTCGCCTCGCACTCGCCGAGTCGACCAACACGGCAGAACTGCCCCGACCCTCCAGGTCAAAGGACTGATCACCGCCGTTTGCGGCTGGTGACACGGTTCTTACCGGCACCCCGTCTTCCGAGGGCGGCGGCCCCGGTATGCCATCGCCCCGGGGAGCCGCCGGCCCCGGCCGTTGGGCCGCGGACGCCGTGGGTCCGCCGTTCGGCCCATGGTTCCTCACCCCTGGGGGGAAGCGCACCCGGGACACCGGCCGCACCCCCGTGTCGATGATCCGACGAACGCCGGACGGCTGCCACACTCACGTGCGATTCGATCGAGAAGCGCCGGCCGGCGAGGGAGTCGACACGTGTGGAGCAGAAGGCGCTGGGCCGCGGCAGCCGCGGCGGGAACGCTGGTCCTCGAAATCGCCTGTGCTGCCGGAGCGCAGGGACACGGCGGTACGGGTTCCGGCGCATCGTCACAGGGACTCGTCCGGGTCCGTACGGTGCCGGTCCCGGACGGCCGGGACGGCATCGTGCTCAGCGGGACGGACACCCGCCCCTTCAGTCTGCTGGGAGTCACCTGGGACGATCCCGACGCCCGCCTGACCGCGACCGTCGAGGTGCGCACCCGGGCCAGGGGGACGGCACGCTGGTCCGGGTGGCTGCGGCTGGACGGTGACGACGCCCGGGGAGAGGAACCGGCGCTGCGGGGCGGTACCGCCCCGGCGTGGGTGGGCCCGTCCGACGGCGTGGAGGCCCGGGTCGTCCCGGACGCGGACGGTTCCTCCGCCCTGCCCGAAGGGCTGCGGCTGGACCTGATCGAGCCGGGACCGGGCGTCCCCGGCGGGGGCGCGCCCGTGCCGTCGCCGGTCGTCGGCCCCGGGGCCGCCCCGCAGAGCGCGCCGGTTCCGCGTCCGGCGATCGTGTCCCGGGCCGGATGGGGAGCGGACGAGTCGATCAGCCCGCAGGCCCCCGCCTACCTGCCGGGCGGGAAGGTCGAGGCGATGGTGGTCCACCACACCGCCGGGTCCAACGCCTACACCTGCGCCGAGGCCCCGGCCGTGCTGCGCGGGATCCACGCCTACCACGTAGGGCAACTGGGCTGGAAGGACATCGGCTACAACTTCCTCGTCGACAAGTGCGGCACGCTCTACGAGGGGCGCAAGGGCGGTGTCGACCGGCCTGTCCTGGGGGCCCACGCCTACGGCTTCAACACGGAGACCAGCGGCGTCGCGGTGCTCGGCAGCTACACGGACGTCACCCCCGGCGCGGCGGTCCTGGACTCGGTGGCGAAGCTGGCGGCGTGGAAGCTCGGCCAGTACGGCGTCGACCCGGCGGGCACCGCCACGCTCACCGCCGGTGCCGCCGGCCGCAGCCACACCGGCGCGACGTGGGCCAAGGGGGCGAAGCTGAGCTTCCCGGCGATCCACGGCCACCGCGACGGTTACAACACCGAGTGCCCCGGCGCGCGGCTGTACGCCGAGCTGCCCGCCATCCGCGTCCGGGCCGCCGCGTTCGCCGCCGGTACCTCCTCCGGGAGCAGCCGGGGCGCTGCGGTGCCGACGGCCGCGGGGGAGTAGCGGGGCCGGCTCCCGGCCCGGCGCCTCGGACTGTCGGTTCCTCGGTCTGACGAACCCTCGGCCTGACGGCGTGTCGGCCCGGGGCGGCCGGACGATGGTGGCGATTTCAAGAAGTTCTGCCGGCTTTGTTGACGGAGCGACGGGCGGGCTGCACATTACCTAGCGGTAGAACCGTTCAGTAACCCGGTGTTCCTCGTGTCGTCGCCGGTGTGCGGGCCGTCCGTGGGCGCGACCGCCGTCGACTCTCCGCCGAGCCGCCGAGCCCCCGTCCGTACGCCGCCGGGCGCCGCCGTGCCCGGGTCCGGCATGCCCGACTCCGAGGAGAGAACGGATGCCCAGACGCCCCCTCCGCCGTGCCCTGACGGCGGTCGTCACCGTCGCCTGCGCGGCGGCCGCCGGCCTCTTGGCCGGTCCCCCCGCACAGGCCGCCGGCCCCCTGCCGTACGTCGCCCTCGGCGACAGCTACAGCGCGGGCTCCGGCATCCTGCCCGTCGACCCGCGAGCACCGCTGCTCTGCATGCGGTCCACGCTCAACTACCCCCGCGTCATAGCCGACCGCACCGGCGCCGCCCTCACGGACGTCACCTGCGGCGGCGCCCAGACCAAGGACTTCTCCACGGCCCAGTACCCGGGCGTCCCCCCGCAGCTCGACGCCGTGCACAGCGGCACCCGGCTGGTGACCCTGACGATCGGCGGCAACGACAACAACACCTTCATCGGCGCCCTGCTGGCCTGTGGCACGGCCGGCATCGCCACCGGCGGCCACGGCAGCCCCTGCAAGACCCTGTACGGCGACACGTTCACCGACCGGATCGACGACAGCACCTACCCGGCCGTGAAGACCGCCCTCCAGAAGATCCGGGCCAAGGCCCCCGGCGCGCGGGTCGCCGTCCTCGGCTACCCGTGGATCCTGCCGCCCGTCGCCGAGCCGTCCTGCTACGCCAAGATGCCGATCGCCTCCGGCGACGTGCCCTACCTGCGCGGCATCCAGGCGCGCCTCAACGAGGTCGTCGCACGCGCCGCCCGGGAGACCGGCGCCACGTACGTGGACTTCTCCCGGACCTCCGAGGGGCACGACGCCTGCCGGCCCGCCTCCACCCGCTGGGTGGAGCCCCTGCTCTTCGGGACCAACGTCGTTCCCGTCCACCCCAACGCCCTGGGCGAGAGCCGGATGGCGGAGCAGACGCTGACGGCCCTGGGCCTCGGCTGACCCCCGTGCCGCACGGACCGGGCCGCCGCGACGGCGGCCCGGCCGGTTCCACCGGCCCCGCGGATACGGCCGAAGGCTTCAGCCGAGGGTCTGGATCAGGTCGTAGCACGCCTGCTCGCAGGAACGGCAGGCTTCGGCGCACAGCCGGCAGTGCTCGTGCGTGTCCGCGTGCGCGGAGCATTCGTCGGCGCAGGCCTTGCAGGCGGTGGCGCAGGCCATGAGGACCGCGCGGGTGACGTGGGCGTCGTAGCCGGTGTGGCGGGACAGCACGGAGGCGGTGGTGTTGCAGACGTCCGCGCAGTCCATGTCGGTGCGGATGCATTTCGCGAGCTCGCCGACCATGCCCTCGGACAGGCAGGCGTCCGCACACGCCGTACACGCCTGGGCACAGGCGATGCACTCCTCGACACAGCGGGTGAGCCTGTCCCGGTCGACCTGCCCCAGGTCGGCCGGGTAGGTGGCGAGCATGTCCCTGACCTTCGTCATCACCGGTCACCTCCTCGGGATCGGTGCCGGAGGGGGCGGACCGGGACGGCCCGCGTTGCCTCCCCTCCCGGCACCCGCCCCTGCCGGGTTGGCCCGCCCGCGGCGGCACAAACACGGCCGGGGCATATCGCGGGCGGCCCCGGCCCGCGGGCCTCAGGAGGCGGGCGGCATCTCGACGGCGTCCGAGTCGAGACCCGGGCGCGCCTTGGCCCAGGCGCCGCGGGTGAAGTCGGGGATCTCCACGGGACGGCCGCCCCGGGCCAGGGACGCGGCGCTCAGGGGGACCGGCGCGCACCAGGCCGCCGAGTCGTAGACGTCGATGTCGGGTGCCAGGCCGATCCGCATGAGCTGGACCGTGCGCCACTGCATGACGTAGTCCATGCCGCCGTGGCCCCCGTTGTTCGCGGCGTCGTCGCCCACCTTCCGCCACAGCCAGTGGTCGTACTCCTTGCGGTACCCGGCGAAATCGCGCCAGGTGTGGCCGCTGTGGTCCGGTTCGAGGTAGACGCGCGCGCCGGTGGGCGCGGGGCCCGCGTAGTCCTCGACGATGCCCCGGCTGCCGGCGAGGGAGTTGATCCGGCTGTAGGGCCGGGGTGAACTCACGTCGTGTTCCGCCCGGATCATCCTGCCCTTCTCCGTCTCGATCAGGCAGGTGACCAGGTCACCGTTGATGTACGTCTCCTTCCAGGAGGGGTGGTCCCGGGGCACGAAACGCTCGCGGTAGTCGGCCAGGCCCTTGGGCGCGGTGGAGGTGGCGCGCAGCGTGGTCATCCGGTCGCCGCGGTTGACGTCCATGGCCCCCGCGATCGGGGCCAGGCCGTGCATGGGGTACAGGGAGGCCGTGCTGCGGGTGTGCCACAGCCGCCGCCAGGCGTCGGTGTAGTAGGTGTCGGAGAAGAGCAGTTCCCGCAGGTCGTGCAGGTAGCCCCCGTGGCCGTTGGTGACGTCCCCGAACAGGCCGTCGTGCGCCATCTTCAGTACGGCGAGCTCGTTGCGGCCGTAGCAGCAGTTCTCGGCGAGCATCAGGTGCCGGCGGGTCCGCTCGGAGGTGTCGACGAGGTCCCACAGCTCGCGCAGTTCGGTGGCGACGGGCAGCTCCACCATGGCGTGCTTGCCGCTCAGCAGCGCCGCCCTGCCCTGCTCGTGGTGGAACTCCCACGGCGTGGCGATGTACACGAG
This sequence comes from Streptomyces sp. NPDC006134, assembly GCF_040628835.1. Taxonomy (NCBI): domain Bacteria; kingdom Bacillati; phylum Actinomycetota; class Actinomycetes; order Kitasatosporales; family Streptomycetaceae; genus Streptomyces; species Streptomyces sp. NPDC006134. The sequence goes on from NZ_JBEXTV010000036.1 coordinate 53,599, forward strand.
GTCGATGTCGTCCCGCTCGAGCATCCGGGTGTAGGCGCCGGCGGAGCCGCCGTACTCGGCGGGGCGCGGCTCGCCCCTGCTCGCCAGGCGGTCGGCGGCGCGCCGGGCCCGGTCGGCGCGGATGTCGCAGACGGCGGTCACGGTGCAGCCGGGGACCGCGGCCCACCCCGTGACCATGCCCGCGCCGCGGTTGCCCAGGCCGATCACGCCGACGCGGACGGTCCGGTGGGCGTCGAAGGGCACGCCGGCCATCGACTTCTGGCCGGGTCTGCGGCCGGGGGCCTGAGCGGGGGCGGCCGACGCGGCACGGGCCGGACCGGCGATTCCGGAAGCGAGCGCTCCGGTGGCGACGGCTCCGCCGAGAAGCAGCCGACGGGAAAGGGCGGGGGATTCCGGCGTATCCGACATAGTGGCAACGCTCCTCGGTGGGTGGCTTGCGGCACTGTCGGGGCATGACTCTGCGGGCTCGCCTGGGACATGTCAATATGTGTTCGCAGTCGAGCTGTTTCGAGCAGGACCGAGCATCGGTCCGGCCCGGCGGCCCGCGGAAGGGGAAGGGTCAGGGCCGTCCGCCGTCTTCGCCGCGGACCGGCGCGGTGCTGGCGCGCACGATCAGGGACGGCTCGACGGAGACGGGTTCCGGCGCGGCGCCCGGATCGGCGATGTGCCGCAGCAGACGGGAGACGGCCAGCGCTCCCATCTCGGTGAACGGCTGGGCGACCGTGGTCAGGGAGGGCGAGCAGTACTCGGCCAGGGCGATGTCGTCCACACCGACGACGGACACGTCCCGCGGCACCCGCCTGCCCAGTTCGTGCAGGGCGCGGATCACCCCGAAGGCCATCTCGTCGCTCGCCACGAAGACCGCCGTGGCGTCGGGGATGCGGCCCAGCACCAGCCCGTTGCGGTATCCGGAGGCGGGCGTCCAGTCACCCTCCAGCACGGGCGGCACGGCCAGGCCCGCCGCCTCCAGGGTGGCGCGCCAGCCGTCGCACCGGCTCGACGCGTCGAGCCACTCCCGGGGCCCCGCGACGTGCCAGACGTTCCGGTGCCCCAGCTCGATCAGGTGACGGGTCGCCAGACGCGCCGCCAGCCTCTGGTCGACGGCGACGACCTCCGTGGCGGGCGTCCGCGAACCGTCGACGGTGACGGTCGGCACCGAGCGGGTCAGCTGCTCGATCCGCGGGCTCACATGGATCAGCGGTACGGAGAGGACGACGCCCTCGGCCCCCTGCTCCGCCAGCCGCGACAGCGCCTCCTCGAGGGCGGCGGTGTCCAGCGAGGCGGTCGCCGCGGTGCTGACGGCGTACCCCGCCTCGCGCGCCGCCCGTTCGATGCCGAACGTCAGGTTGGTGCGCGAGTGGAAATTGGTCTGCAGGGTCACGACGCCGATCGTCCGGCTGCGCCCCGACGACAGCGTCCGCGCCGCGTTGTTCCGGCGATAACCGAGCTGCTCGACCGCGGCGAGCACCTTGGCGCGGGTCCTCGGCCGCACGTTGGGGTGGCCCGCCAGGGTCCGGGACACCGTCTGGGCGGATACCCCGGCGAGCCGGGCGACGTCGGTCATGCCGGGCTGCCGTACGGGCCCGCCGCCACCCTGCCGCTTCGTCATGCGTCCCTTCCCGCCGGCTCCCCGCGCCGTCCCCGGTGTCGCGCGCCGGGCGCAGTGTATCTCTGCGGGCTCTCTTGGCATCGATAACACCATGTGCCATAGTTCCCGCCGTCCCGCGGTGTCCGCGGGGACGCACGCCGCATCCGACTGCGCGGTCCACGGGGAGACCGGACCCTCCCGTCCGTGGACAGGTCAGGAGAGAGCCGTGGGCAAGCGGGACAGGGAACACGGTACGACGGCACCCGGGACGGGCGCGCCGGGACCGGGTCCGTCCCGGATGCCGGAAACGCGCGGACCGGCGGCGCCGGAGTGAGCCGGGGCGGCGCGAAGGCATCGATAACATCCGGCACCGCCCGGCACCGCCCGGCACCGCCCGGACCATGCCGCCGGGCCGGGCGGCCACCGCCCGGACACGGCCGCCGCCCCCGCCGTCGGCACCCGCCCCCCGCACGATCCTCGCCGCCCCTGGTCATCGCCAGTACCGCCGCCATGGCCGCCACCGCTGTCACCGCCGCGTCAGCCGCGCCACCACCGTCTCCCGTCCCTCACACGACACGAGGAAGTGCCAGGTGGAAACCATGAGACCCCCGACACCCCGACCGCCCCGGCGAAGAAGGACGCCCCACCCCGGCACCCTGACGGCGGCGCTGCTCCTGTCACTGGGCATGCTGTCGAGCGCCGCCGTCGCACCCGCCGGCGCGGCGGCACCGCGGGCCCTCCCCGCGGCCCCGGCCGGAACGGCGACGCCGGTCCAGCTCAGCCGGGGCGCGCTGACGGTGACCGTGGCCGAGGAGTTCCCCCAGGTCGTCTCCTACCGGCTGGGCGAGCGCACCCTCGACGGGCGGGCGTCCGTCCTGGACACCTTCACCGTCAACGGCACCCCGCACCGCGCCACCACCACCATGACGGCGGAAGGGGGCAAGGCCACCTACACGTCCACCTTCGCGGACCTGCCCGGACTCACCCTCACCACGACCATCACCGTGACCGGTGAGGACTCGGTCGTCTTCGCCGTCGAGGAGATCTCCGGTCCCGCCGCCGCGACCGTGCGTACCCTCGCGGTCCCCGGCCACTCCCTGGTCTCCGCCGACTCCTTGGACCCGGGGGCGAACCTGGCCCGGACGAAGATCTCCACGGACTCGACGACCACGGCCGACCGGTTCATCCCGGTCACGGGCGACACGCCCCCGGACAAGGAACCGGTCGGCACCCCGTACGGGTTCGTCGGCACCGCGCACCTGTCCGCCGGCATCATCACCAACGCGACCGAGGACGCCCCGCAGAACGACAACACCAACGGCAACACCCGCCTGTGGTCGCGGATCACCGACGCGGGAGGCGGAGTGCGCCGCGCGGAACTGTCGCCCGGCACCTACACCTACGCCCCCCGGGGCGCGACGGACCCGCGCGTGCGCACCTACGCGCTGCCCCGGGCGACCGTCGTGCTCGCCGCCGACGCCAACCGCGACGGCACCGTCGACTGGCAGGACGGCGCCATCGCCCACCGCGCCCACATGCGCCGCCCGCTCGGCGCCGACCGGGTGCCCGAACGCGTCGTGCAGCGCATCCCGTTCAACTTCGCGAGCCAGGCCACCAACCCGTTCCTGAAGACGCTGGACAATACCAAGCGGATCTCCATGGCGACGGACAACCTCGGGCAGTGGGTGCTGGAGAAGGGGTACGCCGGCGAGGGCCACGACTCCGGGCACCCCGACTACGGCGGCAACGAGAACGTCCGCGCGGGCGGGCTGAAGGACCTGAACCGGCTCACGGACACCGGCGCCCGCTACAACGCCGACTTCGGCGTCCACGTCAACGCCACCGAGGCGTACCCGCAGGCGAAGAGCTTCAGCGAGGAGATGGTCAAGGGCCAGAAGAACGGCTGGGACTGGCTCAACCAGGCGTACCACATCGACCAGCGCAAGGACCTCGGCACCGGCGCCGTCCTCGACCGGTTCGAGCGGCTGCGCAAGGAGGCCCCGGGCATCAGGACCGTCTACATCGACGCCTACTACTCCAGCGGCTGGCTGGCCGACGGACTCGCCGACCGGCTGCGGAAGATGGGCTTCGAGGTCGCCACCGAGTGGTCGTACAAGTTCGAGGGCGACGCGCTGTGGTCGCACTGGGCCGCCGACAAGAACTACGGCGGCGCCACCAACAAGGGCATCAACTCGAACATCGTCCGGTTCCTCGCCCACTCCGACCGCGACGTGTGGAACGTGGACCCGCTCCTCGGCGGCGCCTCCGTCGTCGAGTTCGAGGGGTGGACGGGCCAGGACGACTGGAACGCGTTCTACCGCACCGTCTGGAGGGACAACCTGCCGACCAAGTTCCTCCAGCACTACCGGCTGATGGACTGGGACTTCGGCACGTCCGCCACCCTCACCGGCGGCGTACGGGTGCGGATGGCGGACGGCCGGCGGCAGATCTCCCTGGGCGGCGCCGTCGTCCTCGACGGCGACACCTACCTCCTGCCGTGGGGGAGCCCCCGCGGAGGCAACGGCACCTCCTCGCCCGGCGACGCCGACAAGATGTACTTCCACAGCGCCTCCGGCGGCACCCACACCTTCGAGCTGACCGAACAGTTCGCCGGGACCCGGAACTTCACCCTCTACGAGCTGACCGACCAGGGCCGGGTGAAGGCGGCCGACGTCAAGGCACGCGACGGGCGGGTCACCCTGACCGGAGAGAAGGACACGCCCTACGTCCTGGTGCCCCGCGGCGGCAAGGCCCCCCACAAGGACCCGCGCTACGGCGAGTTCACCGGTCTGACCGACCCCGGCTTCAACGCCGGGAACCTGGACGCCTGGCATCCGGAAGGCGGCGCGCGGACCGTACGTGCCGGCAACGGCGACAACGTCGTCCGCCTGGGCGACGCCGCCTCGGGCATCTCCCAGCAGGTCCGGGGCCTCACCCCGGGACGGCGCTACACGCTCGCCGCCGACGTCGAGATCGGCCCCGGCGAACGCCGCGCCACCACGCTCCGGGTACGCGGCGCGGCCGGGGAGGCGGCGAAGACGTTCGAGACGACCCCGGCGCGCAACACGATGGCGTCCGACGAGAAGCGGGACACCTACTCCCAGCGTGCCTCCGTCGCGTTCACGGCACCGCGCGGCGGCAAGGTCACCGTGGAGCTGGCCGCCGCCGCGGGGACACCGGCGGTCGTCCTGGACGACGTACGGGTCATGGCCGACACCACCGCGCCGCCGCCCGCCGCCGAGGACGGCACGGTCGTGGCCCACGACGACTTCGAGGGCAACCAGCCCGGCTGGGGCCCGTTCGTCAAGGGCGACGCCGGCGGCGTCACCGACCCGCGTACGAGCGTCAGCGACCTCCACGAGCCCTACAGCCAGAAGGCGTGGAAGAACACCTACTCCCCGTACGACACCGGCGCGCTCAAGGGGCTGGCGGTGGACGACGTCCTGGCCGGGCGGCACTCGCTGAAGTCCCACGCGGAGAACACCGGGCTGGTCTACCGCACGGTGCCCGCCACGGTGCCGTTCGAGGCCGGCCACCGGTACGCGATCTCGTTCTCGTACCAGACCAACATCGCGGGGCAGTGGGCCTGGGTGACCGGCGCGGACCGGGTCGGCGGCGGCGAAACCGTCACCCGCGAGCTCACCCGTGACGTCCTGGAACCCGCGCTGGACACCGCCGCCTACCGCCGGGAGATCGTGGCGGGCTGCGGCGACACCTGGGCCGGGCTGCGCAAGCTCGGCGGCGCCCGGGGCACGGACCTCGTCCTCGACGACTTCACGGTGACCGACCTGGGCGAGGCCGGGGAGACGCCCGCCTGCGCCACCGTCACCGCCCCCGCCGGGGCCGAGCTGAGCCCCGGGGTGCCGGGCGAGTACGTCACCACCTTCACCCCGCACGAGGAGTCCGGCGTCACCGACGTCGGGGTCGAGCTGCGGGGCCTGCCCGGCGGCTGGAAGGTGCGGGTCAAGGAGAAGGACGGCAACCTCTTCCCCTCCGTGAAGCCCGGCGCGAGCGTGCGCACCACCTGGCTGCTGACGCCGCCCGCCGGCGCCGCGGGCACCTCGCCCTCCTGGACGGTGTCCGCCACCTACGCCCACGCCGGCACGGACCGGACGGTGTCGGCGCGGGCCGGGGCGACGGTGACCACCGAGCCGGTCCTCGCGCCCGGTTCGCTGACGGCGACCACCGACTCCGAGAACCGCTCCTCGGGGCCGGGGGAGGGGCCGGTGTCCAACGTGCTCGACGGCGACCCCGGCACCATCTGGCACACCGACTACACCGGACCGGCCGCGCCCTACCCGCACTGGGTGACGCTGAAGGCGCCCGGCCCGGCCGACGTGACCGGCTTCGGCTACCTCGGCCGGCAGACCGGCGGGCCGAACGGGCGCGTCGCCGGTTACGAGGTCGCGGTCTCGGACGACGGCACGCACTGGACGACCGTGGCCAGGGGGACCCTCGAGGACGTTCCGTCCACACAGCGGATCGCCTTCGACCGGGTGCGGGCCTCCTACGTGCGGTTCACGGCCCTGAACGCCCTCAACGGGCAGCCGTACGCCGCCGCCGCGGAGATGCGTGTTTACGGCATCCCGGCCGACCCGCCGGCCGGCCATCCGCCCGGGGAGCGGCCCGCCGGGCGCCACCGATGACGGCGACGGGCGGACCGGAAGGGCGGCGTGGTCACGGAGGGCCCCTTCCCCTCTCACCACGAGAGACCGGAGGAAGCCGGTCTGCCGGTCTGTGAGCGGCGGGGCACGTGGGTCTGGTCTACTACCGTGTCGAGCCGTCGGTGCTCGCCGCGCCGGGCAGGCTGCCGGCCGTGCGGGCCACGGTGCGAACCGTCACCGGAGGAGCGAAGTGGACGAAGTGAACGGCGAGAGGACGCCGCAGGGCGTGGTGATCGTGCCGATGCGGGCCGAGCACGCCGACGAGGTGCTGGACATCTACCGGGTGGGCATCGACGAGGGCGACGCCACCTTCGAGACCGAGGTGCCGAGCTGGGCGGAGTTCGACTCCACCAAACTCCCCGGGCACCGTTTCGTCGCCGTGGACGGCGAAGGGGGCGCGGTGCTCGGCTGGATCGCGGGCAGTCGGGTCTCCCCGCGCCGCGCGTACGCGGGTGTCGTGGAGCACTCCGTCTACGTGCACCCCGCCGCCAGGGGCCGCGGCGTGGCCCTCGCCCTGCTGAAGGCGTTCATCGAGTCCACCGAGGCGGCCGGCGTGTGGACCGTCCAGTCCGGCATCTTCCCGGAGAACACCGCCAGTCTCGCCCTCCACCGGCGAGCGGGGTTCCGTGTCATCGGCACCCGCGAACGCGTCGGCCGGCTCCACGGCCGGTGGCGCGACGTCGTCCTCGTCGAACGCCGCAGCCCCGTGGTCGACTGACGCCCGCCGCGCCCCGCGCCCTGCCCTCAGACCAGTGGGGAACGCCTGGACGGCGGTCCGCTGCTGCGGCGGACGACGAGATCGGCCGGTACGAGCGAACCGGCCGGCGGCGGCTCGCCGGTGCCGTCGATCCGGTGCAGCAGCAGGCGCAGCGCGCGGGTGCCGATCTCCGCGAAGTCGGTGCGCACCGTGGTCAGCGGCGGCAGCAGGTGGGCGGCCTCCGGGATGTCGTCGTAGCCGACCACGCTGACGTCCTCGGGGACGGACCGTCCGGCCTCGTGCAGCGCGTGCAGCAGCCCCAGCGCCATCTGGTCGTTGGACGCGAACACCGCCGTCACCTCGGGGTCCCGTGCCAGCCGGCGGCCCAGGTCGTATCCGGAGTCCGCGCTCCAGTCGCCGGCCAGCGGCTCGGGAACCTCGGCGCCGGCCGCCTCCAGCGCGGCCCGCCAGGCCGCCAGCCGCTGGTCGGCGGAGGACCAGCCGGCCGGGCCCGCGATGTGCCGGACGGTGCGGTGGCCCAGGCCCAGCAGGTGCTCGGTGGCCTTGCGGGCGCCGGTGCGGGAGTCGCCGGAGACGAGAGGGATGTCGTCGGCCGGGGCGTTGTCGAGCACCACCAGGGGGGTGTCCAGGCCGGCCTCCGCGAGCGCCCGGCCCACCCACCGCTGCGGAGCGATGGCGATCACCCCGTCGGCGCCCTCGGCCGACAGGCGGTGCACGGCCTCGGTCACGGTGTCCCGGCCGGCCGTGTCCAGGGCGATGGAACTCACCAGGTAACCGGCCTCCTGCGCCGCCGAGTTGATCGCGGTCAGGACGGACGCGGGCCCGTAGCGCGCCGCGTCGAAGGAGATGACGCCGAGCATCCGGGTCCGGCCGCTGGCCAGCGACCGCGCGCTGCGGCTGGGACGGTAGCCGAGCGCCCGTACGGCCTCCAGGACCGCGTCGCGGGTCTCGGACCGGACGGCCGGATGGCCGTTGAGCACCCGGGAGACGGTCTGCTTGGAGACCCCGGCCCGCCGTGCCACGTCGGCCATCAGGGGACGGGACCCCGCGAAGCTGCGTCTGCCGCGGCGCCGGGGGGCGGGGCCGTCGTCGGCGCTGGGCGTCATGGCGGATGCTTCCTCGGCGTCGGTGGGTCGGAACGGCTGTGCGGGGCGGGGCGGGACGGGGCGGTGGGGCCCGGCCCGCCCGGCAGGAGCACAGCATAAGCCGGTCGTACGGCGGTACCGGCGCGACCTGCGACCCCCGCCGCACCCCGCCGCGCGCCACCCGGACCGGCGGCGCGCGGCGGAGGGCGTCGCACGCCCGGTCAGGGATTCACCGGCCCGAGATCGGGGGTGTCGGTGAGCAGGGCGCGGGCGGCGGTGGTGCCGTGCAGTTCCAGCAGGACGAGGTCGTTGGCGCCCGGGCGCAGCACGGGGGCGGGCACGTAGAGCGTGCGCTGCGGGCCGCGGTTCCAGTAGCGGCCGAGGGCGAAACCGTTGACCCAGGCGTGGCCCTTGGTCCAGCCGGGCAGCGCCAGGAAGGCGTCGGCGGGCACCGCCACCTCGAACGTCCCGCGGTGGAAGGCGGGGACGGCGGACGCCGCCTGCCCGGACGGGGCGAACGGGACCGCCTCCGGGCCGTGCGGCACGTCCGGGCCGTCCAGCGGCAGCGGACGGCACTCCCAGTCCCGCAGCACGGTGCCGTCGAGGGAGACGGGGCCGAGCAGGCCCTTGGGGGTGCCGATGTGCGGCCCGTAGTTGACCCCGCCCATGTTCTCGACGAGGACCTCCAGCACGGCGCCGGGGCGCGGGACCCGCACGGGCAGGGTCTCCTCGTGGCGCTCGCGCTCCAGTACGCCGGCCGGGGCGCCGTCGACGAAGACCTGGGCGCGGTCGCCGACACCGCCCGCGAAGTGCAGCAGGCCGTCGCCGGGGCGGGGGAGGGAGGTGCGGTACAGGGCGAAGCCGGCGCGCTGCCCGAGCGCCTGCATCGTCAGGGGGTTCTCGGCCCGTACCGCGGTCCCCAGCGCGTCCGCGTGCGGCAGCAGCGGCGCCCGCAGGCCCATCACCACCTCCGTGGGCGGGAGTTTGGCGCCCGGCGCCGGGACGGGCTCGTCGGGGACGGGCTCGTGGCGGGCGATGACCTCGCGCAGGGCGTGGTACTTCGGGCTCGGGTCGCCCCACTCGGTCAGCGGGGCGTCGTAGTCGTACGACGTGACGGTCGGGGCGTAGGCGTGCTGGTGGTTGGCGCCGTTGGTGAAGCCGAAGTTGGTGCCGCCGTGGAACATGTAGAGGTTGACGGACGCCCCGGCGGACAGCAGCCGGTCGAGGTCGGCGGCGGCGTCGGCCGCGTCCCGCGCGTGGTGCGGGCCGCCCCAGTGGTCGAACCAGCCGACCCAGAACTCCGTGCACATCAGCGGCCCTTCGGCCTGGTGGGCGCGCAGGCGTGCGAGGGACTGCTCGATTTTGCCGCCGAAGGTGCCGGTGGCGAGCACGCCCGGCAGGCTGCCGGCGGCCAGGTGCGCCGGGTCGGCCTGGTCGCAGGTGAACAGCAGCTCCTCGACGCCCCGTGACCGCAGCGCGCCGGCCAGGTGCTTCAGGTACGCGGTGTCGTCGCCGTACGCCCCGTACTCGTTCTCCACCTGCACGGCGACGACCGGACCGCCGGACGCGGCGAAGTGCGGCAGGAGTGGCGGCAGCAGGAGGTCGAGGTAGCGGTCGACGGCGGCGGTGAAACGCGGGTCGCTGCTGCGCAGCCGGATGTCCGGGTCCGCGGTGAGCCAGGCGGGCAGCCCGCCTCCGTCCCACTCGGCGCAGATGAAGGGCCCGGGGCGCAGCAGGACGCGCAGCCCCTCCTCACCGGCCAGCCGCAGATAGCGCGGCAGGTCCAGCAGGCCGTCGAGGACGAGCGGGCCCTCGGGGTCCGGCTGGTGCAGGTTCCACGGCACGTACGTCTCCACCGTGTTGAGGCCCATCAGCCGCGCCTTGCGCAGCCGGTCCGCCCACTGGTCCGGGTGGACGCGGAAGTAGTGCAGGGCACCGGAGACGATGCGGAACGGCTCACCGTGCAGCAGGAATCCGTCGGACGTGGTGGTCAGGGCGGGCATACGGGTGCTTCCCTCCGGGTCGGTGCGGTGCGGTGCGGGTCGGTGTGGTGCGTGCGGTGGATGGCGGACGGCGTACGACCGGTGGCCGGACCAGGCCGGACCAGGCCGGACCAGGCCGGACCAGGCCGGACCAGGCCGGACCAGGCCGGACCAGGCCGGGCCGGGTCTCAGGTGCGGGGTGGGCGGCGGGCCGCGGTGGCGCGGGCCAGCCACAGGGCGGCCGCCAGGCACAGCGCCGAGACACCGCCCAGCAGCAGCGGTACGGCGCGGACGCCGGACCACTCGATGGCCTTGCCCAGCGCCGGGCCCGCCGCGACCCCGCCCGCCATGGAGGCGGCGATGACCAGGGCGCCGGCCCTCCGGGCGCGCGGCGCCGCCCGGTGGAGCCAGGGCAGGCCGGTGGGGAAGACCGGGGCGATGAAGAGGCCGGCACCGGCGTACGCCCAGGGCGCCAGCGCGGGGACGGAGGCCAGCAGCAGGCAGGCCGTCATGCCCGCGCACGACACCGTGATGATCGCCGGGGCCGGGAACCGCAGCGCGAGCGGCGCGGCCAGGAAACGGCCGGCGGTCATCATCAGCCAGTAGACGGACGTGGCGGTCGCGGCGAGCCCCGCGCCGTAGCCGACGGTTTCCAGGTGGGTGGGCTCCCAGCCGCCGACACCGGCCTCGACCCCTACGTGCAGGACGTACAGGGCGACGAACGCGGCGAGCAGCGGGCCGACCCGGCGGGACGGCGCCCGCCGCTGTCCCCGCGGCGCGGGGTCCGCCGGCCCGGCCGGCCGGGGCGCCCGGTCCCGTACGCCCCGCAGGAACAGCAGCGGCGACAGGCCGGCGAGCGCGAACACGAGGAAGACCGCCGGATAGTGCTCCGCCCCGACCGCGCCGACGACCGCCGGGCCGAGGATCGCGCCGATGCCGAAGTGGGCGTTCAGCACGTTCAGCATCGCCGTCGAACGGTGGCCGAAGCCGGTCGCGAACAGCTGGTTGAGGCCGTAGTCGATGCCGCCGAAGCCCAGCCCGGCCAGCAGGGCCGTGCCCAGCGCCACGGGCCAGTCCGGCGCCAGGGCGAATCCCGCCGCGCCCACGGCCATGAGCAGGTACGAGGCGCCCAGGAGCCGCCGGTTGCCGACCCGGCCGTAGTACCGGTCGAAGACCAGCACACCGGCGACGCCGCCCACGAAGTGGGCGCTCAGCCCGAGCCCGGCGGCGGACGGGCTCAGGCCGAATTCCGCCCGCAGCGCCGGGATCGCCGGTCCGTACAGGGCCTGTAGCGCGCCGATGAGCACGAAGCCCGCGCAGGAGGCGGCCACGGCGGCCGGGGTGAAGACCGGAGCGGAGGGGGCCGCGGGGGCGGCCGGGGCGGCCGGGACGTGTTCTGCGGTCGGCTGGTCGGTCACGCGGACTCCGGGGGACGGCCCGGCGGGGCACGGGCGGGGAACGTGGGGCTCGTCGGACGGCCAGAGCCGTGTGTTACCGGTAACTGTTACCGGCAACACACGGCTCGTCAAGGGCCCGGTGGACCAGGCGCGCGGTCAGGCCGCCGGCCCGCCCGGCGCCCGGTCCCGTCGCCCTCCGTCTCCCGGCGCCCCGCAGGGCGCCCCTCCCCGGTCGGCGGGGTCAGACTCCGGGACGGGGTGCGTCAGGGCCGCTCGCGGTCCAGTTCCTCCTGCACGGGAGGCTTCGGTGCGTCCCGCAGATGCTGCGACTGCCCGGGCTTGCCGCCCGCGCGCGCCTGCCGGCCGCGCTGTGCGGGGGACGTCCCGAGGTCGGACGCGGGGTCCACGCGCACCGACCGGGCCACCTCCTCGCGGTTGGCGTAGCTCTCGGGCGGGATGCCGCGCAGCGCCGCGACGGCGTCCCGCGAGGCGCCCGCCTTGCGCGCCGCGTCGATCAGTTCGTCCTTGCCCGCGGGGAAGTCGACGTCCTTGAGGGCGTCCGTCACCTCTCGGGCACTGGTCTTGCGAGTCATGAGCACTTCTTTCGGTCCGTGGCCCGACGGGCTTACGGCACCCCGCCGCGCCCAGGGGGCCGGCTGCGTCGGGCGCCGGGTGCCCGGCGTCCGGGCCCTGGCGTCACCCGGTGGCCCCTACCGGGTAACCGCCCCGGCCACGTACTCACCCTCCGGCCCTCCCGCGCCCGCCGTCCCACCGCTCACGCGCCCCCTGCCCCCGGTGCCGGATAGCCTCCTCCGGGCACCGAACCCTTCCGGACAGTCGGGTCGGCCATGGCGGACCCCGCGCGCTGCCCGGCCCCCGCACCGGGCGCTCCCGGCACGGGCCCGGCGGCTCGGCGGCCGAAGGGGGAGACGCACGGTCTGGGGGTGATCGCGGACGCCGAGCGCCGTGGACGCCCTCCCCGCCGGTTCCGCGCAGGAGTTCGTCGGCGCGCTGGTGTTCATGACGACCGGCTTCGGCCTGGGCTGGGTCAACGCCGCCGCGGACTACTCCCGCTACCTGCCGCGTACGGCGTCCGGGCGGGGCGTGGTCGGCTGGACCGCCTTCGGCGCCAGTTCGGCCCCGCTGCTCCTGCTGGTCTTCGGGCTGCTCCTGGCGGGCTCCTCCGCCGGTCTGGCCGACGCCGTCGCCGCCGACCCCGTCGGTGCGCTCGCCACGCTGCTGCCCACCTGGTTCCTGGTCCCGTTCGCCGTGGTGGCGGTGCTGGGCCTGGTCGGCGGCGCGGTCCTCGACATCTACTCGTCCGGCCTGGCACTGCTCTGCGCGGGCCTGCGCGTGCCCCGCCCCCTGGCCGCGCTCGCCGACGGCGTCCTGATGATCGCGGGCGCGGTCTGCCTCGTCTTCGTCGCCGACGACTTCCTCGGCCCGTTCACGGGCTTCCCGACCACGCTGGGCGTCCCGGTCGCCGCCTGGTGCGGGATCATGCTCGCCGACCTGGCGCTGCGCCGCCGCGACTACGACGAACCCGACCTGTACCGGCCCGAGGGCCGCTACGGCGACGTACCGCCCCTGCCGCTGCTGCTCACGCTCGCCGCCACCGCGGCGGGCTGGGGCCTGGTCACCAACGAGGCCGCGCGCTGGCTCTCCTGGCAGGGGTACCTGCTCGGCCCGCTCGGCCTCGGCGGCACCTCCGGCGCCTGGGCGTACGCCAACCTCGGCGTCCTGGCCGCCCTCGCCCTCGGTTTCCTCGGCACCCTGACGCTGGGGCGCGGGCGCGTCCGGCGTCAGGAGCGGCAGGCGCCGAGCCCGGCCGGCGCGCGGGCACCGGCCGCGTGAGCGGCGCGACCGGGCGCCTCGCCGGCACCGGCACGCGGCGGGGCCTCGCCGGTCCCGGCAGCCCCCGGCCCGCCCTCCGGCCCGTGCGGCGGGGCGCGCAGGGGCCGGCTCCTTCGCCCGCCCCGGGACACGGCGCCCGCCCGCCGCGCAGGATTGCGCCGGGGACGACCGGGTACGCGAGGCAGGACCGCGTCCGGACCGACCGGCCTCCGGACGGGCCGCACGACCGTGCCCCGGCCGCCACCGCGCGGGCGGGCCGCACGACCGCCGCTACCAGGGACTCATCATGAACACACCCGCGAACGACAACACCGCCACGCCCGCCCAGCGCGCACTGGACGCGCTCGCCGAGAACACCCAGGACACGGCGGCGCTGGAGACGCTCGCGAGCAGCGACGTGCTCGTGCCCGTCCCCGACGACGCCGCCGACGAGGACGCCACCAACCCGGCGATCGTGTCGCTCCCCGTCCTGGAGCAGCCGGGCGGCGGGCAGGTCGTGCCCGTGTTCACCTCCGAGCTGGAGATGTCCGAGCTGCTGCCGTCCGTCTCCCGCTACCGGCTGGTGCCGTTGGGCGCCCTGGCCGCCCACTGGCCCGCCGACGACCTGTCCCTGGCCATCGACGCCAGTTCGGACCACCGGCTCACCCTCACCTCCGAGGGGGTGCGCACCCTGCTGGCCCGCCCGTAAAGCCCGGAGGAGCCGGAGGGGAGGGGGAGCGCGGCCGCCGGCGTCTCACAGCCCCGCGTCGCGGTGGGTCGGACGGCCGTCCAGGACGGTGAGCAGCACCGGAAGGTCCGCCAGTTCGGTGGCCGGGACGGTGAGCGGGTCGTCGGCGAGGACCGTCAGGTCGGCACGCCGGCCCACGGCGATCCGGCCCGCCTCGTGCTCCTCGCCCGCCGCGTAGGCGGCGTTGACGGTCATGCCCCGCAGCGCCTCCAGGGCCGTCAGCGCCTGCTCGGGCCCGTGCGGGGCCCGGGTCAGGTCGCGGGTCGGCCGGCGGTGGCGGGCGCCCGCCATGACGCCCAGCGGCGGGTAGGGGGCGATGGGCCAGTCGGAGCCGAGGACCACGACGGCCCCGGAGTCGTGCAGGTCACGGCAGCGCCAGGCGCGCGAGGCGCGCTCCTCGCCCAGGCGCCGGGACCAGTTGTCGGTGTGGTCGGCGCGGGTGAAGTCGCAGCAGTGGGTGGGCTGCATGGAGGCGACCACACCGAGATCGGCGAACCGGCGCAGGGTGTCGTCGGGGACGGTCTCGATGTGTTCGACCCGGTGCCGTACCCCGTTCGGACCGTCGGCCTGCGCCTTCTCCACGGCGTCGAGGACATGGCGTACGGCCGCGTCGCCGATCGCGTGGGTGGCCGTGGGCACGCCCGCCCGGTGGAGCCGGCCCACGACGCGCGTGTACTCCTCGGGGTCGGGCCAGAAGGCGTGCGTGGACTCGCCGTGGCAGTCCGGGCGTTCCAGCCAGGCGGTGCCGTTGTCGATGGTGCCGTCCATGAAGATCTTGACACCGGCGGTCCGCCACAGCGCGCCGCCCGTGCCCTGCTGCTCGATGAGCGCGCGCACACCGTCGTCGCCGGTGCCGGGCTGGCACCAGGGCGCGACCCGCAGCCGCAGCGGCAGCCGCCCGGCCGCGTCGAGTTCGGCGTAGAAGGCGAGGCTGTCGCCGTTCGCGTCCATGACATGACCGCCGGTCAGGCCCGTGGCGGCCATGGCGGACAGGACGTCGGCGAGCCGGTCGAGGCGTTCCTTCCGGGTGGGCTGCGGGGCGACGCGCTCCACGAGCTCGCAGGCGGCGTCCTCCAGGAGCAGCCCCGTGGGCCGGCCGTCGGCGTCGCACACCACCTCGGCGGTGGCCTGGTCGAAGGTCCGCGGCCCGTCCACCCCGGCGATCTCCAGCGCACGCCGGCTGGCCAGCATCGAGTGCGCGTCGAACAGCAGCAGCAGGGCCGGTACGCCGTCGAGTACGGCGTCGAAGGGGGCGGTTGCGACCGGACCGCCGCCGAAGACGTTGGGGTCCAGGCCCCAGCCCGTCAGCCACGCGCCGGGGGCGAGGTCCCGCACCGCGCGGGCCAGCGCCTCGCGCACCTGGTCCAGATCGGTGCAGCCCGACAGGTCCAGGCCGTGGGTCAGGTCGGCGCCGGTGACGGGGTGGATGTGCCCGTCCACCAGACCGGGCGTCACCACCGCTCCGCCCAGGTCGATCACCGTGGTGGAGGCGTCCGCGAGCGCGCGGACCTCCCGGTCGTCACCGAGGGCGGTGATCCGCCCGCCGGCCGCGGCCAGCGCGGTCTGCGGCAGGAACGCGCCGGTGGCCGGGTCGAGCAGACGGGCCGAGAGGAGGATGAGGGAGGTGCGCACACGGGCTCCTTGGGATCGGGTCACTTCGGGGCGGCGGCGGACAGGGCGCCCGGGGGCAGCCCGAGTTCGCGCTCCGCGGTGGTGAGGGGCATGCGCCGGACCTCGGGCGGGTCGTCCGCGGTGTCGGCGCTGTTGACGAGCATGCCGAGGCCGTCGAGGACGACCAGGATCCGGATGGCCGCCAGCGTCGGGTCCTCGGTGCGGAACTCTCCGCACCCGACACCGTCGCGGATGAGTCCTTCGAGCCGCTCGCGCCAGGACGCCTCCTGCACGGCGACCCGCTCGCGCAGGGCGGGCCGGTAACGGCTGAGGTGCCGGGCGTTGAGCCACAGCCGGCTGATGTCGTCGTACGCGTCGCCCGACGTCAGGGCGAGGAACCGGGCCAGATGCCGGGTCGGCGTGGCCTCGCCCCGGTCGGCCGGGAGGAGTTCGTCGAGTTCGGCCGCGGCGGCGTCGCCGAACGCCTCGGCCACCAGGTCCTCCACCGCCGGGAAGTAGTGGCTGATCAGTCCGGGCCGGACGCCGAGCTCGTCGGCGATCCGCCGCAGCGTGATGCACTCCAGTCCTTCAGCCAGAGCCACGACAGCGGCGGTCGCAACGATTTCCGCACGTCTGGCGGCTGGTGACTTGCGGATTCGCTTGTTCGGAACGCTTGACGACATGAAATCGATGTTATTGAGTGTGCGACCAACAAGCAAACAGATGGGTACCAGCACCCGAAGGGGGCCCCATGGAGTCCACGATCCCCGACCCATGTCCCGGCACGGACGACATCCACCGGGAGGCACGGCCCGCACCGGACCGGGCGGACCGGGCGGTCCGGGTCGAGGCCCACGGCATCGACCACATCCCCGACCGGGAACGCCACGGCCACCCGCGGCAGCTCTTCTCCGTCTGGGCGGCGGCCAACGTCAACTACCTCAGCCTCGTCATAGGCGGCGCCCTGGTCCTGATGGGCCTGACCCTCTGGCAGGCCCTCGCGGTCATCGTGGTGGGCAACCTGTTCTGGCTGCTCACCGGAGTGCTCTCGGTCTCCGGCCCGGCCGCGGGCGCCCCGAGCGAAGTGATCACACGCGCGCTGTACGGAGTACGCGGCAACCGCGTCAACAACGCGGTCGTCGGCTGGATGATCTCCGTCAGCTACTTCGCCCTCAACCTGGCCGCCGCCGCGACCGCCGCCTTCTCCCTCGTCGAGATGGCCGGGATCACGGCGGACACCGGAGTCAAGACCGTCGTGGTGGTGGCCGTCGCCGCCCTCACCCTGGCCATCGGCGTCTACGGCCACGGCATGATCATGAAGCTGTACCTGCCGATCACCCTGGTCCTCGCCGCCGCCTTCGCCGTCGTCGCGTTCGGCGTGCTCACCCACGCCGACTTCGCGTACACACCGGCCGAGCCGCTCACCGGCACCGGCCTGTGGGCGGTGCTCCTCGCCGGTGTCACCCTCGTCGGCGCCGGCCCGCTGTCCTACACCACCAGCGCCGACTTCTCCCGTTACCTGCCGCGCACCACGTCGGCGAAGGCGATCGTCGGCTGGACCGCCCTGGGCGGTTTCCTGCCCAGCGTCGCCGTCTGCTCCCTCGGCGCCCTCGCCGCGACCACCGTCGACATGACCGACCCCCAGGCCGGGCTCCAGCCGATCCTGCCCGGCTGGTTCCACCCGGTCTTCCTGCTCGCCCTGGTCCTCGGCACCATCGCCATCAACGCCCTGACCGCCTACAGCGCCGGACTCGCCCTCCAGGCCGTCGGCATCCGCATCCGCCGCTCCCTCAGCGTCGTCGCCGACGGCGTCGCCGCCGTCTCCCTCACCCTCTACGGGCTCCTCGTCTCCGACTTCCTCGACACCGTCAACAACGTCCTCCAGCTCACGGTGGTCCTCCTCGGCCCCGCCACGGCCGTGTACGCCACCGACATCGTGCTGCGCCGCAACCGCTACGACGGCCCCGCCCTGATGGACGAGACCCCCGCCAGCCCCTTCTGGTACACGGCGGGCGTCAGCCCGGCGGGCGCCCTGGCCCTCACCGGCGGCGTGACCGCGGCGGCCCTGTGCGTCAACACTCTCTACACCGGTCCGGTCGCCGGGGCCCTGGGCGGCATCGACCTCTCCCTCCCGGTCGGCATGGCCGTCGCCGCCTGTCTCTACGCGCTCCTCCAGCGCACGGACACCCCCGCCCGCCGCGCCGGCCACCCCTCCAAGCCGTAGGACGGGCCGTCTCCCACCGGACCGGTCAGGCCGTCTCGTACCGGGACCGGTCAGACCGCCGTCCCGCAGGCCGGTCAGACCGCCGTCCCGCAGGCCGGTCAGACCGCCGTCCTGCCGGGCCGGTCAGACCGCCGTCCCGCAGACCGGTCAGGCTTCCCCGGACGCGTCCCGGCCGCCCAGCATGTGCTCCAGCACGGCCCGTTGCAGCGGCAGCACCTCGGCGTGCAGCTCACGGCCCCTGCGGGTCAGGGCGACCCACACGCCGCGCCGGTCCTCCGCGCAGACGGACCGCTCCACCAGGCCCTCCTTCTCCAGGCGGGCGATCAGCCGGGACAGCGCGCTCTGGCTGAGGTGGACCTGTCCGACCAGGTTCTGCACCCGGCACTGGTCGCCCTCCCGGGGCGTGGCGGACGCGAGGATGTCGAGCACCTCGAAGTCGCTCGCGCCCAGACCGTGCGGGTGCAGCGCACGGTCGATCTCGCACATCGTGCGCGCGTGCACCGACAGGATCTCCCGCCACCGTTCCGCGAGCCCCGTACCGGCCGTCTTGGCTGCCATACGTGCACGGTAACACCGCCGCGACCATCCCTTGTACGTGCAACTAGTGCACGCACAAGGGACCGGGCGCGTGGACGGCCGTGTCCCGCGGGCCGGCCGCGACCGCGCCGCGGACGTGCGGGCAGGCGGCGAGGTCCTCGTGCCCGCAGTCCAGGGCGCACTCGACCAGTGCAAGCGCGGTCCGGGCGGCGGCGATCCGGTCCCGCAGGGCCTCGGCCTCCCCGCGCAGCACCGCCCGGCGCGCCCGAACGCCGTCGGCCGCCAGCAGGGCGCGCAGGGCGTCCAGCGACAGCCCGGCCGCCTTCCCGCGCAGGACGACCGTCACCCGCTCCGCGTCGGTGTCGCCGTAGCGCCGCCGCCCCGCGGCGTCGCGCGCCGGGGACAGCAGTCCGGCCGACTCCCAGTGCCGCAGGACGTGCGGAGCCAGCCCGAAGCGGGCCGCGAACGCGCCGATGCCGAGGGACGCCGTGTGCCCGGTCGATTGACTGGTTGACTTCATGCCGACATTAAGTCGCAGGCTCGTGCCCATGACCAAGGGATCTGGGAACGAAGCGTCCGAAGAGGGCCTGACGGCCCGGCTCGACGCGGCCGACCGTCTGCCGGGCGCACGCGAACTGCGTACCCTCTCCTACGACTTGCTGGGCGACGCCGCCTCCGTCGTGGACGTCGGCTGCGGCGCCGGACGGGCCGTCGCCGAGCTGACGGAACGGGGCGTCGCGGCCGTCGGCGTCGACCGCGACGAGCGGATGGTCGCCCTCGCCCGGTCGCGGTGGCCGCACGCCCGCTTCCGCGTGGGGGACGCCTGCCGGCTGCCGCTGCCGGACCGTGCGGCGGGCGGCTACCGCGCCGACAAGGTGTTCCACGAACTCGCCGATCCCGCGCGGGCCCTTGCGGAGGCCCGCCGGGTGCTCGTCCCCGGCGGGCGCGCCGTGCTCGTCGGCCAGGACTGGGACACCCTCGTCATCGACTCCGACGACCCCGCCCTCACCCGCGCGCTGGTGCACGCCCGCGCCGGCACCGTGACCGCGCCCCGCGCCGCCCGCGCCCAGCGGGCGCTGCTCCTGGACGCCGGGTTCCGGGACGTGACCGTCGACGTCCGCACGCTGGTCCTCACCGGGCCCGGGGCGCTGCCGATGCTCGCCTCCCTCGCGCGGGCGGCGGCGGCCGCGGGCGCGGCCGGCCGGGAGCGCGCCGACGGCTGGCTGGCCGAACAGCACGCCCGGGCCGCGGCCGACCGGCTCCTCGTGGCCGTACCGATGTTCGTGACGGCGGGGACCGCGCCCCTGACCCGGGCTCCCGAGCCCCTGGCGGCAGGTTCCGCATCCGTTGCGTCGTCCCTCGCCTGACCAGTTCCGTCGGCAGGATCACCGCCGCCGGTTCCTCTCCGCCGATCCGGGCGAGCAGTACCCGGACCGTCTCGGCGCTGATGCGGTCCCAGGGCTGCCGGACGGTGGCCGGTTCCGGGCCGGCGGCGACGGCGGCGGGGGAGTCGTCGAAGCCGCCGACCGCCACGTCCTGCGGCACCCGGCGCCCCGCCCGCCCCAACGCCGTCAGCACGCCCTGTGCCGTCGGGACCGCCCGGGGTCCGGGTCCGGCCCGTGGGACAACCGGCCCTGGCCGCCGTTCGGCGCCCTGCATCGAGCCGGTGTGGAGCGCGCCGGAGCCTGTGGACCGGCCCTGGCCCGCTTCCTGGGCCGGGAGAGCGTCCAGGCCGTCGCCACGGCCCGTTTCCGGACTCACGTGGTGCCTGGCCGCGAGCGGACCCCCGGAACGGGACGAGTCGCGCACGACGCTCTGACCAGTCACCCCCGCGGCCGGACCGGAGACAGCGCGCAGAGGCCCGGGCCCCCGTGGCCGCAAAGTGGCTCAGAGGCGTCGTATCCAGACGTGTCCGACTGGGCTAGCTTCGCCTTCTCAACGCCGATGGGGAGGTTTTGTGCGCGCTCTCGTCTATCTGGGTCCCGGCGCCGCCGCACTGCAGGACCGGCCCGCCGCACAGCTCGTGAACGGTGACGACGTCGTGGTCGAGGTCGTCGGTACGGGGATCTGCGGTACGGACCGCAAGATCCTGCTCGGGCGGTTCCCCGCCCGGCCGGGTGTGGTGCTCGGGCACGAGTCGGTGGGTGTGGTGCGGGAGACGGGGCCGCAGGTGCGTTCGGTCGCGGCCGGGGACCGGGTGGTGGTCAATCCCACGCTGTACTGCGGCTGGTGCGTCCCCTGCCGCCGGGGGGCGACCAACTTCTGCCGGCACAAGGCCGGGACCGAGGTCGGCGTCGACCGGGACGGCACGTACGCGGAGAGCGTGACCCTGCCGGAACGTTTCGTCGTCCGGGTTCCCGCCGGGCTCTCCTTCCGCGGCGCGGTCCTGATCGAACCGCTCGCCTGCGTCCTGAACAACGTCGAGGCCGCGGACGTCTCCTTCGACGACACCGTCGTGGTGCTCGGCGCGGGGCCGATCGGGATGCTGACCGCGATGGTCGCCGCCCGCCGGGCGCGCCGGGTCACCGTCGCCGAACCGGACGGCTACCGGCTGGAGCGGGCCCGCGGACAGTTCGCACACGTGGTGGACGTGGGCGGTACGGACCCGGCCGAAGCGGTGCTGAAGGCGTCGGACGGCGAGCGCCCCTCCCTCGTCTTCGACACCACCGGGGTCGGCCTCGACGCGGCGCTGCGGCTGGTCGACGACGGCGGCCGGGTCCTGGTGATGGGCTTCGACGACACCTACACCGTGCCGCTGCGCCCGCTCCGGCTCACCAACCGGGGCATCCGGCTGATCGGTGCCGGTGACTACCGGGCCGACACCTTCCCGGTCGCCGTGGACCTGGCCGCCGAACTCGCCGGTGCGCGGGCCGGGACCGGCGGTGTGCCGTTCCTGGAGCGGCTGGTGACGCACGAGTTCCCGCTCGAACGGTACGAGGACGCCTTCGCGGCGCTCGGCGGACTCGCCGGGGGCGACGAGACCGGCGGGCCCGGCGCGGGTGGCCCGGCCGGCGGCCGGGTGCCCGGACCGCCTCCCCGCTACGACGCGCTCAAGGTGGTCATCCGCTCGCACTCCGGCCCGGCCGGAGCCGACGGCTGGCCGGTGGTCGCGTGAGCGCGCCGCGGTTCGGGGCGATCGAGTCCGGCGGGACCAAGTTCGTCTGCCTGGTCGGCTCGGCCCCCGACCGGATCGAAGCCGAGGTCCGCTTCCCGACCGGCGAACCGGCCCCCACCCTGGCCCGGGCCGTCGACTTCTTCCGGGAACGGGTCGCGGCGGCCGGGCCGTTGGACGCGGTCGGCATCGCCTCCTTCGGACCTCTCGAACTACGGCCGGGGCACCCGAAGTTCGGCCATCTCGCGGCCACTCCCAAGCCCGGCTGGTCCGGGGTGGACGTCGCCGGGCCCGTCGCCGCCGCGCTCGGCGTCCCGGTGGCC
The DNA here is from genome assembly GCF_040628835.1 of Streptomyces sp. NPDC006134. Classification (NCBI taxonomy): domain Bacteria; kingdom Bacillati; phylum Actinomycetota; class Actinomycetes; order Kitasatosporales; family Streptomycetaceae; genus Streptomyces; species Streptomyces sp. NPDC006134. Next base: position 75,421 of record NZ_JBEXTV010000036.1, read on the forward strand.
ATCGACACGGACGTCAACGGCGCGGCCCTCGGCGAAGGCCGCTGGGGCGCGGCCCGCGGCCTGGACACCTACGTCTACCTGACCGTCGGCACCGGCATCGGCGGCGGCGCGGTGATCGGCGGCAAGGTGGTCAGCGGCCTGATCCACACCGAGATGGGCCACCTCGCCGTGCCCCGGATCGCCGGTGACGCCTTCCCCGGCTCCTGCCCCTTCCACGGCGACTGCTGGGAAGGGCTGGCCGGCGGCGAGGCCATGGGCGCCCGCTGGGGCGTCCCGGCCGAAGAACTGACCGGGGACGCCCTGCGCGAGGCGCTGCGGCTGGAGGCGGCCTACCTGGCCGTGGGGCTGCGCAACATCGTCTACACGACCGCGCCCCAGCGCATCGTGATCGGCGGCGGCGTCGCGGAGCTCCCCGGCCTGTTCCCGCTGCTCCGCACCGAACTGTCCGCGGCGCTGGCCGGCTATCCCGGGCTGCCCGAGCACACGGCCGAGGACTTCGTGGTCCCGGCCCGGCTCGGCCGGCTCGCCGGACCGGCCGGCGGGCTGGTCCTGGCGGCCGGCGCGGCCACCGCCGCGCAACGGCAAACACGTTCGGGCGCTGGTCCGTCGGAGGGAACGGATGCATGAGGCGGGCCCCGGGCCGGGCAGGCTGGCCGGTGTGACGCGCCCCGCCCCGGTGGGCCTCCTCGATCCGGCCACGCACGCCTGGCTGATCCGGCACGCCCTGCCCGGGGCCCGCCTGTACGAGGCGGACCCGCTGCCCGGCGGGTTCACCAACGACATGGTCCTGCTCACCGTCCGGCCGGCCGGCGCGCCGGGCACGGAACGCTACGTCCTGCGCCGCTACCGGCCTCACTGCGGCCGGGTCCCCCGTAACACCTGCGCCGTGGAGGCCGCCGTCCTCGGCCGGGCGGCGGCCCACGCCGTTCCGGTGGCCTCGGTGGTCGCGGCCGATCCTCACGGCAGGGCCACCGGCCGCCCCGCCCTGCTCTACCGGTTCATGGACGGGGTCCCGCTCGGCGAGGTCCTGGCCGACGGCCCGGCGAGCGGCGAGGCCCGGGAGCTGGGCCGGGCCGTCGGCGCGGTGCTGGCGCGGATCGGCCGGGTCAGGCTGCCCCGCCCGGGCGCCTTCGCCGGCCCCTCCCTCGTTCCGGCTCCGGACGGCACGCCCCCGCTGGGCGACCTGCCCGGTTTCGTCGACCGCTGTCTGGCCGCCGCGGACGGGACGCTGAACGGCACGGACGCGGCCGTACTCCGGGCACTGGCCCGTCGAGGGACCCGGGCGCTCGCCGCCGTAGCGGGTGAACGCAGCCTGGTGCACTGCGACTTCAACCCGAAGAACCTCCTGGTCGAGCGGCGCGCCGGGCAGTGGGAGGTGGCCGCCGTGCTCGACTGGGAGCTCGCCTTCAGCGGCTCCCCGCTCTTCGACGTCGGGAACATGCTGCGCTTCGCCCACGAGTACCCTCCCGCCTTCGCCACGGGCTTCGTCGAGGGCTTCCGGGCCGGGAGCGGCCGGCTGCCCGGGGACTGGCTGCGGATCAGCCGGACGCTGGACCTCTTCGCGCTCGCGGACATCCTCACCGCACCGCCCGACCCGGCCTACTTCGCCCGCGCGCGCACCGCGCTGCACCGGGCCGCCGCCGGCCGGTACTGACCCCTGCCGGCCGGGCGGCGCCCGCGGTGACCCCGGTTCCTCCAGCGACAAGCCGTCCAGGAGCAGCGGGACGGACACGGACGTCCCGTCGCTCTTCACCACGGCCGCGGCGACGGGACACGGGCCGGTCGCTCCGGACCCGGCGGCACACCCCCACCCGCAGACGTGCGGGGTCCCCGGACCCTCACCTCTCCCTTTTTCACAGGAAGCGAATTCTGCACAAAGGAATCATCAGCCCCGGCCACAGGTGCCGGGCAAATGGCGGAGAAGCGACGTACAGCCTTCTTCCCCGTGCCGGACAAGCGGGTTAGTCTGCCCGGGTCGAAACGAAAGATGATCCATTAGCGAGGGAGAATTCCACCGTGCCGAACGGAAGTCCGGAAGAGGTCCTGAAGACGATCACTCCGACGGTTCGCTGCAACGGGACTCCGCCCACGCCGGCCTTGCGTGAGGGGCCGTACTACAAGCCCGACACCCCTTTGCGGACCAGTTTCCGGGACGATGTGGAAGGGGGTGTCCCGATGCTGCTGCACGGTACGGTACGCACCCTCGAAGGCAAGCCGATCGGCGGCACCCTGCTCGACTTCTGGCAGGTGGGGGCCGAGGGGGTCTACGACGAGGACGGTTTCCGGCTGCGCGGCCACCAGTTCGCGGACGCCGACGGGCGGTGGCGGCTGGAGACCGTCCTGCCGGCCCTGTACCCGGGGCGGACGCGGCACGTGCACGTGAAGGTGCAGCCGCCCGGCGGGTCCGTACTGACCACGATGCTGTATTTCCCGGGTGAACGCCGGAACCACCTCGACAAGTATTTCCGGCCGGAATGCCTGATGGACGTGCGGGAGACCCCCGAGGGCTGGGACGCCTCTTTCACCTTCGTTCTGGACGTGTGAATTCCGGCCTGCTTTCCCCGAAGGGAAGCGGTCCGTATTTTCCGGAGGGAAGCGGGGAACCCCCTGTTCCGCCATGCGGAAATTCACCATCCGCCGTCCTTCAGGTCCGCGGGACGGAAGTCGACAGGAGATACATGGCAGACCCGATACGTACTCGGCGAGAGGTCCGCGGCGAAGCCCTGAGCTACGTACAGAACCATCTGTACTACCCGGTCACCGCGTACGAGATGGACCACGGTGAAGGCGTCCACCTGTACGACACCGACGGCAACGAATACCTCGACTGCGCGTCCGGCACCTTCAACCTGAGCCTCGGATACGGGCACCCCGAAGTGGTCAAGGCCATGCAGGACCAGGCCGAGCGGCTGGTGCACACCACCTCGACCTTCCAGACGGCCCCCGTCAACGAGCTGGTCCGGCGGCTGGTCGACGTCACCCCGCCGAACCTGACCAAGGTGCACCTCAAGGTGTCGGGCGGCTCCACCGCCAACGAGGGCGCGGTCAAGATGGCGCAGCTCGCCACCGGCCGTCGCGACGTCATCACCCTGTTCCGCAGCCACCACGGCCAGACCATGCTGACGACCACCATGTCGGGCGAGTCGTTCCGCAAGGCGCCCTTCCCGCACCTGATGCCGGGCGTCCTCCAGGTGCCCGACCCCTACTGCCTGCGCTGCTTCTACGGCCAGGCGGGCCCCGACAGCTGCGGCATGCTGTGCGTCGAACGCATCAACGACTTCATCGACCACGCCAGTTCCGGCAGCGTCGCCTGCATCGTCGTCGAACCGGTCTCCGGCAGCGGCGGCAACATCGTGCCGCCCGACGGATACCTGCCCGCCCTGCGCGCCCTGTGCGACGAGCGGGGCATCGCCCTCGTCTTCGACGAGATCCAGACCGGCATCGGCCGGATCGGCCGGATGTTCGCCGCCGAGCACTACGGGGTCCGGCCCGACATCCTGACCACCGCCAAGGGCCTCGGCGGCTCCGGTGCGCAGGTCGCGGCCATCGTCACCGACGAGCGGATGTCCGGGCTCAGCAGCGACCACCACTCCTTCACCTACGGCGGCAACGTCCTCGCCGCCGCCGCGGCGGTCGCCACCCTGGACGTGATCGGCCGTCCCGGCTTCCTGGAGAACGTCCGCGAGGTCGGCGCCCACATCATGGAGCGGCTGGGCGCACTGGCCGCACGGCACCGGGCCGTCGTGGACGTACGCGGCCTCGGCCTGATGATCGGGGTGGAGATCGGCGACGACCGGGGGCGCCCGCACAGCGAACGGGCCCAGGCCCTGGCCCGGCGCGGCATGGACCACGGCCTGATCCTGCGCACCTCCCGCTACGGCCGGGGCAACGTGATCAAAATCCGGCCGCCGCTGATCCTCACCCACGAGGAGGCCGACCTGCTCTGCGACCGGCTCGACGCGCTCTTCGCCGAGGAGGCCGCCGCGTGACCGCCCCCGCGCACGGCGGCCCGCCGTCCGCCGAGGCCATGCGCGCGTACGTGACCGGCCTCGCCGGCGCGGTCCGCGAGGCCGTCCTGGCCGCCCGGCACCGGCACGGCAGCCGGCTGGTGCGGGGCCTGTCCCCGGGCGGGGACGCCCAGTTCGGCCTCGACGAGGTCGCCGAGGCGGCCGTCTGGAAGTACATCGCCGGCCACGACCTGCCGGTCGCCGTCTACTCCGAGGACCGCGGACTGCAGTACCACGGCGCGGACCCGGCCCACCTGCTGGTCGTCGACCCCATCGACGGCACCCGGCCCGCCGTCGCCGGCCTGGAGTCGGCCACCGTCTCGGTCGCGGTCGCCCGCATGACGGAGCGCCCGCGCATCGCCGACGTCGAGCACGCGCTGCTGATGGAACTGGGCACCGGCGCCTACCTGTACGGGGACCTCACGACGCCCGGGATCACCGCGCACGGCTACGGCCACCCCGTCCCCGCGCTGACCCGCACCACCGACCCCGCGCGGATGTTCTGGTCGCTGGAGTTCAACGGCCACCCGGCCCGGCTGATGACCGAGGCGTACGGCCACCTCGTCGACCGCTCCGCCAACACCGGCGGGGTCTTCGTCTTCAACAGCGCCACCTGGTCGATCTCCCGGCTGCTCACCGGCCAGCTCGACGCCTACGTGGACATCGGCAACCGGCTGCTGCGTGACGACCCGTCGCTGCTGCCCGAGTTCGAGCGCGTCGGCAACGGCCGGGTCCTGCACCTGTTCCCGTACGACATCGCGGCGGCCGTCTTCCTCGCCGAGCGGGCCGGAGCGGTCATCACCGACGCCTACGGACAGCCGCTCGGCGACACCGTCCTGACCGACCTGAGCATCGCCAACCAGAGGTCCTGCGTGGCCGCGTCCACGCCCGAACTCCACCGGGCCCTGCTGGCGGACGTCCGATGGAAGGAATGACGCCCATGCGCCCCCGAAACGCCCCGCCCGTCGCGGCGGCCGGCACCGCCACGGCCGGCGTCACCGACGACGCCGAGTTCAGGGCCCTGCTCGACCGGCTCTCCGACAAGGCCACCGCGGACTACTACAACCCGTTCACCACCTTCGACTGGCCGCCGGAGATCCCCGCCGACGGGTTGTGGATGTCCCCCGAACTGCTCTCCGTCCACGGCACGGAGCTCATGGACGAACTGGGCCCCGACCGGCTCCGGGCCCTGAGCAGGTGGGAGAGCGTCAACTTCTACAGCCTCAACGTGCACGGCATCCGCGAGCTGCTCATCGAGGTCACCCGGCGCGTCCACACGCCCGGTTTCGAGCTGCCCTCCGAGTTCTTCCACCACTTCATCGGTGAGGAGAACGACCACATGTGGTTCTTCGCCACCTTCTGCCTCAAATACGCGGACAAGATCTACCCCGACAGGTCGGTCAGGCTGCCCGAGGCCCCGCGCGACCCGGACATCGAGAACTTCCTCGTCTTCGCCCGGATCCTGGTCTTCGAGCAGATCGTCGACCACTACAACGTCCACCTGGCCGCCGACGACCGGCTGCACCCGACCATCCGGCACCTCAACCGGCTGCACCACCAGGACGAGTCCCGGCACATCGCCTTCGGCTGCCGCCTGGTGCAGCTCCTGTGGGAGCGCCTCCTGCGCAACGGCCTCGACGACGAGGCCCGGCACGGCCTGCGCGCCTACCTCGACCGCTACCTCGCCGTCAGCATCGGGGCCTTCTACAACCCCGCCGTCTACCGCGACGCCGGCCTCCCCGACGGGTTCGCCCTGCGCAACCGGCTGCTCGCCCATCCCGCGCGGCAGGCCGCCCACGCCAGGGTCCTCCACAAGACGACCGGTTTCCTCCGCCGGATCGGGGTGTTCGATGCCTGACACCGACCGCATGCCCCGCAGGGCCACCGGGGCCGGCTGGACGGTGCGGGACGGCCTGGTCACCCTCGACGAGCCGGCCGTCGTGCTGAAGGCCGCGCTGGACGCGGTGTTCACCCGCTGGGGCGCCGAGGCCGGGGCCCGGCAGCAGAGCTACCCCCCGCTGCTGCGGGTCGACGACCTGCGGACCCTCGACTACTTCCACAACTTCCCGCACCTGGGCAGCCCGGTCACCCGCATCCGCCCCGACCGGCTGGCCGGCCTCGCCACGGCCCCGTACGACGTCACCGGTCCGCCCCGGCCCGCCGGCCCGCCCGACGCGACCGAACCGCCCGGGCCCACCGGTCCGCCCGAGGCCGACGGACCTCCCGGGACCACCGGACCGACCGGGGCCGCCGCGCTGCCCGCCTCCAGCCTCGCCGACGCCACCCACCTCCTGCCCTCCGCGGCCTGCTACGGCTGCTTCGTGCACCTCACCGGCAGCAGCACCGACACCCCCGTCCTGATCAGCACCGTCGCGCAGTGCTTCCGCAACGAGGACCACCACGACGGACTGCGCAGGCTCTGGGGATTCACCATGCGGGAGCTGGTCTGCGTCGGCTCGGCCGAGACCGTACGCGCTCACCTCGACCGGCACCGGGAGCGGATCCTCGCCTTCGGCGCATCCCTCGGCCTCGCCCTCGACCGGCGGCCGGCCACCGACCCCTTCTTCCAGAAGGACGGCGCCCGCACGCTCATGCAGCTGCTCGCCCCCGTCAAGGAGGAGTACCTGCACACCGACGGCACCGCGATCGCCTCCACCAACAACCACCGCAACTTCTTCGGCGAGCGCCGCGCGATCGGCCACGCGGGCCGCCCGGCCTTCACCGGCTGCGTCGCCTTCGGCCTGGAGCGGTGGGTGCACGCCCTGAGCGACCTGTTCGAGGGGGACCTGACCGCCGCGCACCGCGCGGTACGGCGGGCGGGAGCGCGTTCGTGACCCGGCTGGCCGCCCTGCTCGGGCTCGAACTGCCCTTGCTCCAAGCCGGCATGGGCGCCGTCGCCGGCCCCGCCCTGTGCGCCCAGGTGTCCCGGGCCGGAGCGGGCGGCACCCTCGCCCTGTACAAGGAACCGCCCGCGCGGGCCGCCCGGCTGGTCCGGGAGGTGGCCGCCGCCACCGGGGGCCGCCCCTTCGGGGTGAACGTCGTTCCCGAGGTCACCGGAGCGGCCCGCTGCCTGGAGCAGCTCCGGGCCGCCCTGCCCGAGCTGCCCCGCAACGGCTTCGTCACCGTCTTCGGGCTCCCCGCCGACGACGCGGCCCGTGCCGTGCGCGCCGCCGGGCATCCGCTGGTGGTCCAGGTCGGGACCCCCGCCGACGCCGGCACCGCCCTCGCGCGGGGAGCGGCCGTCCTGGTCCTCCAGGGCGTCGAGGCCGGCGGCCACCTGCTCGGCGGGCGGCCCGGGGACTCCCTGCTGGCCGCCGTCCGGGCCCGCCACCCGCACGCCGTCCTCGCCGTCGCCGGCGGGATCGCCACGGGCCGGGACCTCGCCGACGCGGTGGCCCGCGGCGCGGACGGCGCCCTGGCCGGAACCCTGTTCGTACCGGCCGCGGAATCCGCCGCGCACCCGGAGTTCAAGCGGCGCGTGGTCGAGGCGGTGGCCGAGGACACCGTCGTCACCTCCCTCTTCGAGATCGGCTGGCCGCGCCGCCCGCACCGCGTCCTGCGCAACTCCCTCACCGCCGCCACGGAGCGCGCCCCGGCCGCCTTCATCGCCACCACCCGGGTGGACGGCCGGCCGTACCCGGTACCGCGCTACAGCGCGGCGGCCCCGGGCGCCGCCACCACCGGGCGCGTCGAGGAGATGGCCATGTACTGCGGCCGGTCCTGCACCCGCGTCACCGCCGCGCACCCGGCCGCCGCCACCGTCGCCCGGATCCGCCGGGAGTACGAGGAGGCCCGCGCCCTCCACGACGGCTCGCACACGATCCCGCCCCGCGTCCCACCGGTTCCAGGAGAAACGACATGACCGACGTCACCAAGCCGATCGTGGACTGGCTGCTCGAACGCAATCCCACCGTTGAGCACATCCCGGACGACCTCGACCTGATCGAGAGCAGGCTGATCGACTCGCTCGGCTTCATGGAGTTCGTCCTGCTGCTGGAGGACCTGATCGGCCGGGAGCTGCGCCTGGACCAGATCGACGTGGACCAGTTCCGTACCCTCCGTTCCCTGACGGAACACTTCCTGAAGGGGTGAACCGCCCGTGGCACAGGACCCGCCACCACCCGGCCCCGGCCTGGTCGCCTCCCTGCACCTCGCCGCGCGCCCCGGCGAGCCGACCTTCCCCGTCGCACAGGCCCGCGCGGTGACCGGCCGCGGGCTGGTGGGGGACCGCAACTACTGGGCGGGCGAAGGCCCCCGGCCCCGCCGCCGGGGGGCCGGACGGGCCTCCGGAGTCTGCGACATCACCCTCATCGAGGCCGAGGCCCTCGACGCCCTCGCCCGCGAACACGGCATCACCCTCACCCCCGCCGAGTGCCGCCGCAACCTGGTCTGCCACGGCATCCGGCTCAACCCGCTGGTGGACCACGAGTTCCGGGTCGGGACGGTGATCCTGCGGGGTCTCCGGCTCAGCGAACCCTGCGCCCGCCTCGAACGGCTCGTCCGCCCCGGCCTGGTCCGCGGCCTGCTGCACCGCGGCGGCCTGCGGGCCGAAGTGGTCCGCGGCGGGACGATCGGGATCGGCGACCGGATCCACCCACCGCCGCACGACGCGCGGCCACCCGCGCCGCAGGCCCGCGCCCGCTGACGGCGCGCGGCCGGCGGCCACGTTTTCACCGGCACCTTCCCCGCAGCACCGGAAGACCCGCGCACCGGCGTGCAGCACGCCGGGAACGGGCCCGCAACCATCCGTGTCCAGGGGCCGGGACGGCTCGCCCACGCGCATCACGCGGAGGGCGGGCCGCCCGGCCTGCGACCCCGCAGGCAGGAAGACGACATGGCGATCGAAGACACCGCCTCCGGGCGGCAGAACGGCACGGCACCGGTCCCCGGCGCGGACACCCCGTCACCCGGGGCCGTGGAACGCGCACAAGGGGCGGCCAAGGCACTCGCCGAGGCGGGAGCGGCCGTCTCCGTCCGGCTGCTGGAGTGGGGCTTCACCCTCCGCCTCGACCAAGGGGCCGTCGACCGGCTCGTGCCCCCGGACGGCACCGGCCCCTTGAGCGGTTTCCCGGGCCTGGTCCGGGACGTGCTCGCCGGGGCCCTGCCCGAGGACCTCGCCGAAGCCGTCGGCGCGCGGCTGGCCGAACGCGCCGGACGGATCCGGTCGACCGCCCGGGGCGCCGGATGCGAACTGACCTCTCCGTGGGCCGCGCCCACGCTCCTCGCCCCCTTGGCCCTCGACGCCCCACCGCGCGAGACCGGCCTGTGGTACGGCGTGTTCACACCGGAGGCGGGCTGGGGAACCGAGCGGCAGTTCACGTCCTGCTACGCCTCCGAGACCCCCGCCCTGGCCGTCTTCCGCGGCGACCTCTACTGCGTCTACCAGGGCCGGGGAGACGACCCCGGCCTGTGGTGGACCGCGCACCGCGCGGACGGCGGCCGGTCCGAGGACCTGCCCTTCCCCTCCCACCACACCCTGGGCAGCCCCGCCCTGGCCGTGCACGAGGACCGGCTGTACTGCGCGCACCGCGGCGGCTCGGGCACCTGGGGCATGGCGCTGACCTCGTACGACGGAGACACCTGGAGCCCGGACCGGCCGGTCCCGTACGCCGAGAGCGTCTACGGTCCGGCGCTGGCCGTCTTCCAGGGCGCCCTCCACCTCGCCTACGCCGAGGCCGACCGGCGGATCATGGTCACCACCAGCCGGGACGGTCGCACCTGGACCACCCCCGAACCCGTCCCCGGCTGTGCCACCACGAGGTCCCCGGCGCTCGCCGTCCACGACGGCGCCCTGCACCTGCTCCACGGCAACCCCGAGGACGGGGCGATCCACTGGAGCCGGCTGCGCGGCGGCACCTGGACCTCCGAGGGCGCGCTGCCCGGGCACCGCACCCGGAGCAACATCGGCCTGGCCGTCTTCGACGGCAGGCTGATCTGCGTCCACCGCGACCCCGCCCGCCAGCGGCTGCGGTGGTCCTCCTACGACGGCACCCGCTGGAGCGCGGACGCCGAAATCCCGGGCCACAGCAGCAAATACGGCCCCGCCCTGGCCGTGTACCGCGACCGCAACGGCACCCGCGAGCAGCTCCTGTGCGTCCACCGGGGCCACGCCCAGCGCCTGGTCACCGCGGCGGGGGAGGTACTGACCGACGAGGACCCGGCGGGCCTGCACGAGCTCGACGACCCGGACGCGGTCACCGGCTGATCCCGTGCTCCGGCCGTGCCCGTGGACGGCCGGCCCCGGGGACGGGAGAGCCACCGCATGCGGCCCGGCCCCGCGTCCTCACGACGCCCTGACCGGCGCCTGCCGTGTGGCGGCCGCCCCCGGGGGGGGCCCCCCGCCCCGCGGCCCAAGCCCCCGGGGGGGGGGCGGGAGCGCGCACCGC
>NZ_JBEXTV010000037.1:0-82528 GCF_040628835.1 Streptomyces sp. NPDC006134
TCGGCCCCCCCGGCCCCCCGGCCTCCGCCGCCCCCGGCGGATTCACCGGGCCCGCGGGGCACCGGGTGACCCGGGTCGGGGCGGTCGGGGTGCCGCCGCGACCGCCGCGCTCCGCACGCAGGCAACGACGTACCGATTCCGGATCGAGACCCTCGTTGCACGCCTGGTGCAGGAGGCGGGCGAAGAGGTAGTGGGGGTCGGCGCCCAAGGCCATGGCCAGCGCCTCCCGGGCCTCCAGTTCGTCACCGGCGGACCAGGCGACCCAGCCCGCCAGGGTGAGGGGCGGGGCGGCGTGCTCGCGGTACGCCCCGACGCAGCGCCGGGCCAGCGCCCGCCACAACCGGAGGGCGGGTCCCGCCTCGTCGCCCTCCATCCACTCGGCCGCGCGGTCACGAGTCGTGCGGTCCTGCAGCCCGAGGATCAGCCGCGCGGCCTCGTCGTACCGGACCAGTTCGTCGTCGCGGGCATCCGCCGCGAGCGTTCCGGTCACGGGCGGGGCGGCCGCCAGACGGCTCATGATCCGCGCGGCCAGTGCCAGCGTCTCCTCGGCCACGTCCGCACGGCTCGTCTCGTCGAGCATCCTCGGGACCAGCGCCAGGCCGGCCGCGTCCAGGGCGGCCTCCTGGTCGAGGGCGGCGGAGTTCTCCCAGGGCAGCAGCCTGGCACGCAGCTCGCTCAGCGATCCGCGGACCTGGATCCCGGCGTAAGTGGCGGCGGCGGCCAGCACGGACGTGCCCGGCAGGCCCATGGGGGTACCCTCGGCCGGACAGCAGGCCGCGTCCGGGCAGCAGTAGGACCAGAAACGGCCGTCGGAGATGCACAGCGCCTCGATCACCGGGACATCGAGGGCGCCGCACTCGACGCGCAGCTTCTGCACCAGCGGCCGCAGGCGTTCCATCACCTCCCGCCCCGACTGGCCCCGGTGCGGTTCCTGGCAGACGTAGGCGACCATCTGCTCGGGCCGGGCGCCCCTGCGCTCGCCGCCGGTGATCAGCCCGTGGACCAGCTGCCGGGCCGCGGACGGCCAGTCGTCCGGCTGCGCGGGAATGCCGAGCCGCGCCCTGCCGCCGAAGCGGCCGCGGCCGTCCCGGTCGTGCAGGGCGACCAGGACGATGCTGTCCTCGGGGCGGTGCCCGAGCAGGTAGGGCAGGGCATCCGCCAGTTCGGCCGGGGTGCGCAGGGTGACCTGGTGCTCGGCAGCGTGTCCGTCGTACGCGGTGCAGGCGACCTGGTCCGCCCGGTGCCGTCCGGTGACGCCTCCGTTGTCCGAGGGGCCCGTCGTTTCGCTGTGGTTCGTCATGCGTCGACGATCTCGCGGAACATAATGTTCCGCTTTGACCTGTGGATAACTACGACCAGGAACATGCCAGGCTGTCGGTCCTCGTACTCACCGGCCACCGCTCACCAGGGCCCATCCCGTGTCACAGGCCCCATCCCGTGACCGCCGCCCCGCGGACACCACCCGGCCCCGCCGCCCCGGCTCGGTGACCAAGCCCTCGTCTCCTCGGTCTCTCCCGCTCCCCCGGTTGTCAGTCCCGTCCTGTTGTATGGAAGGCATGGAGCACACGAGCAACGCGGACCTCCGGACCGCCGCCGACGCCGTCCTCGCCCGTCTCGTCAAAGACCCCTCGGGCAGCGCCCGGCTGCGCGAGGACCAGTGGAAGGCGATCGAGGCACTGGTCGCCGACCGGCGCCGGGCCCTGGTCGTGCAGCGCACGGGCTGGGGCAAGTCCGCGGTCTACTTCGTGGCGACGGCGCTGCTGCGCGCCCGGGGCGGCGGTCCGACCGTGATCGTCTCCCCGCTGCTCGCGCTGATGCGCAACCAGGTGGAGGCCGCGGCCCGCGCCGGCATCCACGCCCGGACCATCAACTCCTCCAACACCGAGGAGTGGGACACCGTCCAGAGCGAGATCGCCGCGGGCGAGGTCGACGTCCTCCTGGTGAGCCCGGAGCGCCTGAACAACCCGGACTTCCGCGACCAGGTGCTGCCCAAGCTGGCCGCCGCGACCGGTCTCCTCGTGGTGGACGAGGCGCACTGCATCTCCGACTGGGGCCACGACTTCCGCCCGGACTACCGGCGGCTGCGCACGATGCTCGCCGACCTCCCGCCCGGCGTACCCGTGCTCGCGACGACCGCCACCGCCAACGCGCGCGTGACGGCGGACGTCGCGGAGCAGCTCGGCACCGGGGGCGCCTCGGACGCCCTGGTGCTGCGCGGCCCGCTGGACCGGGAGAGCCTCAGCCTGGGCGTGCTGCGGCTGCCGGACGCCGCACACCGGCTGGCCTGGCTCGCCGACCACCTTCACGAGTTGCCGGGTTCCGGAATCGTGTACACGCTCACCGTGGCCGCCGCCGAGGAGGTGACGGCCTTTCTGCGGCAGCGCGGTCACACCGTCGCCTCCTACACCGGCAAGACGGAGAACGCCGACCGGCAGCAGGCCGAGGACGATCTGCTCGCCAACCGGGTCAAGGCCCTGGTCGCCACCTCCGCGCTCGGCATGGGTTTCGACAAGCCCGATCTGGGCTTCGTCGTGCACCTCGGCTCGCCCTCCTCCCCCATCGCCTACTACCAGCAGGTCGGGCGCGCCGGGCGCGGCGTCGAGCATGCCGAGGTGCTTCTCCTCCCCGGCCGGGAGGACGAGGCGATCTGGGAGTACTTCGCCTCCCTGGCCTTTCCGCCGGAAGAGCTGGTGCGCCGCACGCTGGACGTCCTCGCGCGCGCGGAGGGCCCCATGTCGCTGCCCGCCCTGGAACCTCTGGTGGAGCTGCGCCGCTCCCGTCTGGAGGCCATGCTCAAGGTGCTCGACGTGGACGGGGCGGTCAAGCGGGTCAAGGGCGGCTGGATCGCGACCGGTCAGCCGTGGACCTACGACACCGAGCGGTACGACTGGGTCGCGCGGCAGCGGAAGGCGGAGCAGCAGGCGATGCGCGAGTACGCGTCCACGACGGGCTGCCGCATGGAGTTCCTGCAACGCCAGCTCGACGACACGGCCGCCAGGCCCTGCGGTCGCTGCGACAACTGCGCGGGCCCCCGCTTCACCGCGGACACGTCCGCCGAGGCGCTCGACGCCGCGCGCGGTGATCTGGGCCGGGCCGGGGTCGAGGTGGAGCCCCGCCGGATGTGGCCGACCGGGCTCCCCGCGGTCGGCGTCGATCTCAAGGGACGTATTCCCGCCGGTGAGCAGGCCGCGCCGGGCCGGGCTCTGGGGCGGCTGTCGGACATCGGCTGGGGCAACCGGCTGCGGCCGATGCTGGCGCCCCACGCTCCGGACGGGCCCGTGCCCGACGACGTGGCGAAGGCTGTCGTGGAAGTCCTGGCCGACTGGGCGAAGGGGCCCGGCGGCTGGGCCTCGGGCGCGCCGGACGCCCCGCCGCGCCCCGTCGGCGTGGTGTCCATGGCCTCACGGGCCCGGCCGCAGCTGGTCGGCTCTCTGGGAGCCCACATCGCCGCGGTCGGCCGCCTGCCGCTGCTGGGCTGCGTCGAGTACACCGGGGAAGCGCCCCGCGTGTTCCGCAGCAACAGCGCCCAGCGTCTCAAGGCCCTCACGGGAGCACTGACCGTGCCGCCCGCTCTCGCCTCCGCGCTCGCCGATCTGCGGGGGCCGGTTCTCCTCGTGGACGACTACACCGAGACCGGCTGGACTCTCGCGGTGGCGGCACGGATGCTCCGTCGCGCCGGCGCGCCGGGGGTGCTGCCCCTGGTCCTGGCCGTTCAGGGGTGACCCCGTGACGGCCGCTGCAGGGACGCCCCTCGCGCCGACGGGCCGGGCTCGCACCGGGCGGCGCGGTCTGCCCGCCGAGGCGCGGCCGTACGGCAGTCCAGCGCCTCGGCACTCCCGGCGGTCCGCCGTTCCCGGGGCTCCCGGTGCCCGGCGGTTTCTCCCCCGGCGGATGTCGCCCTTCAGCACGCGCGTACCCGTCGGCCGCGGCCCGGCGGGCCGCCCGGCGTCCGGCACACACGTCCGGCGCACCCCCGTGGACGACCGGGAGGTACGCGGCCCCGCCCACCGAGGGGCATCGTGCCCCGAACACCCCATGCTTCACCCGGCGATGACCTGGGTAGGGATATAAGACCTGCATCGTCCGTTATCGGTCGGCGGTCCCAATTGCTCGTTGCCGCATCCAAGTTCGGCAGGAAGAATCGAAGTCCGCCCCCGCACGGCTCGTCCGTGATCCGGCAGAGCTTCGCTGCGGTGCGCGCTCCCCAGGAACCCGACCTCGCCCGCAGTACGGGCGCGTAGCCGAAGGGAGGAACGTGTCCTTCGGATTCGCTTCGACCTCGACGGCATCGTTGTCACCACCCGCCGCTTCCGCCAACCGCGTGCTGGAACCCGCGGAGTGGGCCGCTGCCGGAATCCCGCTGCTGCGCAACCCCCGGGAAGTCGTCGGCGGGCTGCACTCCCGGCATCACCCGAAGCCGGGCACCGCGATCGTGGCCGTGCTCGATCCGGACGAACGGCTGCGCGCGAGCGCCTCGTTCGCCGGCCGCCCGGCCCCGGCCGACGGATGGATGCTCCGCAACGTGCTGCTCTCCCAGCTCCGCCGGATCGTCCCGCACGACCTGCGGCGCCGCACGCCCGTGCGCACCGCCGTACTGCTGTACTGCCGCGAGGGCGACGCGCGGTGGACGGAGGAGGACGGCGCCTGGATGTGGGGGCTGCGCGACGCGTGCACGCTGCACGGGCTGCGCTGCGGGGCCTACATCACGCTCACCCGGGACGGCTGGCAGGTCCTCGGCGAGGGCCGTGGCGGCCGTCGCCCCAACGCGGCGTCCGCACCGGAGCCGTTCACCATGCCGGTGGCACCGCCCCCGCCTCCGCGCACCGGCGGCACCACCTCGGAGGTACTGCGCCGCGCCACGGCCCGCTGAGCCGTTCCGGCCCTCGTTCCCCGAGGGCACACCGCGCCGGACACCACAGGGGACACACCCGCACGACGGACCGGACTCCAGGGGCGGAACAGCCACACTGCACGGCTGCCGGAAACCCGGTGCCCCGGCCCGCCTCCGGAGAACTCCGGTCCGGAGCGCTCCGGCCGGCCGGCCGGACGAACGGAGACCATCCACCACACGGGAACCGGCCCGGCACACACCAGGCCGGCCCCTCCGGGTACACCCCGGGCATCACGCCGGTGTGCAGCCGGATGCGGCCGGTCGGCTCAGACGCCCGCGCCCAGCACCGAGTTGATCCGCTGCGGGTCACCGCAGACGATCAGCAGGGCTCCGGCCCGGGAATGGGCCAGGGACAGGGCGGTGGCGGCAGCGGCCTCGGAACCGCCGTTGACCGCGACCACGACCACGGGCCGCGCGGCGGCACGGTCCGCGACGGCGGCGTCGGCGTAGAAGACGTCGTCGCCCGCGTCGTGCTGCGCCCAGTAGGCGGTCTCGCCGAAGGACAGCTCGTGGGCGGCCCACGGATGTGGCTCACCGGTGGTGATCACCAGCACGTCACCGGGGGCGCGGCCGGAGTCCAGGAGCAGGTCCACGGCCTCCTCGGCCGCGTCGAGCGCGCCTTCGGCCGTGGCCGGGACCAGCTGGATCTGCGGAGTGGTGGAGGCGGCGGGCGCGGCCGGACCGGACGGTCCGGGCTTGGCGGCCACGTCGCGCGGCGTACGTTGGGCCGGCGGCGTGGGCCGGAGGGGCCCGGGACGACCGGGACGCGACGGAGCCGCGGGACGGGGGCCGGGAACGGGGCGGGGGGTCGGCGCGGTGCGGCCGCTGGCCGGAGTGGCGCGGGGACCCTGGGCACTCTCGTGAATCTGAGGCTCCTCGGGAATGAGAGGCATAAGCTGATGTTTATCAAACGCTGGTGCGGCTCGCGTCGGCGGGTGGCACATGCGTACGAGCGGAACCGTCAGAAATCGAAGCCGAGCTGGCCCTCGATTTCCGGAACGCTTCCCTCCGCCCAGCTGCGGGCCCTCTTGAGGTGCCGCCACTGGGGCAGCCCATCAAGATACGCCCACGACAACCGGTGGTACGGGGTGGGGCCCCGCTCCTCCAGTGCGGCCTTGTGCACGGGCGACGGATACCCGGCGTTGTCCGCGAAACCGAAGTCTGCATGGTCGGCACCCAGTTCGGCCATCATTTTGTCGCGCTGAACCTTGGCGATCACCGAGGCCGCCGCGACCGCCACACACGACCGGTCACCCTTGATGACCGTACGGACCTTCCAGGGTGCTCCGAGATAGTCGTGCTTGCCGTCGAGGATCACCGCGTCGGGACGGACAGGCAGGGCCTCCAGGGCCCGCACGGCCGCCAGGCGCAGCGCGGCCGTCATCCCCAGGTCGTCGATCTCCTCCGGGGAGGCGTGTCCCAGCGCATAGGACGTCACCCACTTCTGCAGTTCCTCGGCGAGCGCGGTGCGCCGCTTGACGGTGAGGAGCTTGGAGTCGGTGAGCCCTTCCGGGGGCCGGCGCAGTCCGGTGACCGCCGCGCAGACGGTGACGGGACCGGCCCACGCGCCGCGCCCCACCTCGTCGACACCGGCAATGACCTTCGCTCCGGTCGTGGCGCGCAGGGAGCGCTCGACGGTGTGAGTAGGTGGTTCGTACGGCATGGCGCCCCTAGGTTACGCCGCCCCGCACCCCGTTCGACACCCCGGCCCCCCAGCACCGCCACACCGCCGCGGCCCCGCCTCCAGGCGCCGCCGCGCCACAGCAGCAAAACCATCAGCCGGCCGATCACTTCTTCGGAAACACAGCCAGAATGTTCGCAGTCGCGAACTCCCGAGGGAGAGCATCACATCGAATCGGGGCAGGACATCCGCCTCGGAAGCCCTCAGGGCGGTCCCCCCTCCCTCGTCAGGCCGTTCCAGCCGGCCGTGCCCAGCCGGTCCGGGGACGCGGGGTGCGGCCTGGTCCCCCGCCTCGCACAGCCGATGCCACGACAACGCGCAACCGGTCACGGAGAGTTCCCGACGCGTACGCGGAGGTCCGTCCAGGGGTCAGGCCGGCCCCGGCACCCAGCCCGGCAGGACCTCCGTCCGTTCCACCCACGCGGCGGGCGGTGCCCCGGCCTTCCCGGAGGAGAGCACCCCGCCGACGATGGCGCAGGTGGTGTCCATGTCCCCGCCGACCCGGGCGGTCGTCCAGAAGGCCTGCTCGTAGTCGCCGAGGGCCCGCGCGGCCGACCACAGGGCGAAGGGGACCGTGTCGTGGGCGGTCGTACGCCGCCCGCAGCCCAGTACGGCCGCGACCGTGGCCGCGTCTCCGTAGTCGAGCATGTCACGGGCGCGCCTGAGCCCCGCGCCCACCGCGCTCTTCTTCGGCACCAGCGCGATCACGCCGTCCAGGAGCGCCTCGGGGCGGGGCGGAACGCCGGGCGCGGCGGCCAGGGCGGCGGCCGCGGCGACGGCCATCGCGCCGACCACGGCCTCGCGGTGCTGGTGGGTGGGGTAGGCGGAGATCTCCGCCTGGTGGGTCGCCTGCTCGGGATCGTCTGCGTACCAGGCACCCAGCGGCGCGATGCGCATCGCGGCGCCGTTGCCCCAGGAGCCCTGGCCGTTGAAGAGCGCCGCGGAGAGCTCCCGCCAGTCGCCGCCCTCCCGGACCAGCCGGAGCAGGCGGTCGACCGCGGGGCCGTACCCCCGGCCGGCGTCCTGGTGGGCGGCGAAGGAGTGGGCCAGCGCGTCCTGGTCGATGCGGTGGTGGGCGGCCAGCACGGCGACGACGGAGCAGGCCATCTCCGTGTCGTCCGTCCACGGCCAGGGGCCCGGCGGCAGCTCACGGCGCTGCAGCAGCGGATAGTTCACCGGCACGGAGAACCGGGAGCCGAGCGCGTCCCCCACCGACAGTCCGCGCAGGCTCGCCAGGGCGCGCTCCAGGCGCCCGTCGGAAGAGGAGTCAGCGGTCATCGCCCTGCCACTCTATCCGGTGATCCCGTACGGGTTCCGGATCTCGCCACCGCTCGAAGGGCCGGTCGAGGGTGTACTTGCCGTCCTCCCCGAGAACGAGCACCCGCATCTCGCCGTTCCCCGGGTTCACGAGCGACTCGAATTCCGCGACCGTCCAGTGGAACCAGCGCATGCAGAACAGCCGCATGGCCAGCCCGTGCGTCACCAGCAGGACGTTCGGCGGGTGGTCGGGGGCCTCGAAGCTGCGCCACAGGCTCTCCAGGAAGCCGCCCACCCGGTCGTACACGTCGGCACCGGACTCGCCCTGCGCGAAGCGGTAGAAGAAATGGCCGTAGGCGTCCCGGTAGGCCCTCTGCCGGCGCACGTTCTCGGGGTCCTGCCAGTTGCCCCAGTCCTGCTCGCGCAGCCGGGGCTCCTCACGGACCCGTACGCGCTCGGGGTCGAGGCGGAAGGCGCGCAGTGTCTCGTGCGTGCGGCGGTACGGGGAGACGTACACGCTGACCCGCTCGCGGCCGAACAGCTCGCGCAGCGTCCTGCCCGCCTCCTCGGCCTGCCGCCGGCCCCGTTCGGTCAGCGCCAGCGCGTGGTCGGGTTCGCGTTCGTACACGGAGTCGTCGACGTTGCCCGTCGACTCGCCGTGCCGGACGAGGACGATGCGCCGTGGTCGTGCCATGCCGAAACCCTAGAGCGGGCCGGGAGCGGACGGGCACCCGGACGGGCCCCGTACGACGCGGGTCACACGGTTGCCGGGCCGCGGCCCCCGGTGCGCACGTCCCGGAGGTCAGACCGTCCAGGAGGGCTCCAGTTCCACGATGTCCCCGGTCAGGGCGGCGATGTCGGCCTCCGTCTGGGCCCGCAGGGCGAGCCGCTCCACGCGTTCGGCGCGGTACTTGCCGTGCTCGGCGGCCGACCGCCACATCGACAGCACCAGGTACTCGTTGCCCGGCGCCTCGCCGAACAGGCCGCGGACCATGCCGGGCGAGCCGGCCATCGCCGGGTTCCAGACCTTCTCCTGCATCAGCACGAAGTGCTCGGCCCGCGCCTCGTGCACGCGGCACAGCGCCACCCGCAGCAGGTCGGCGTCGGAGAAGCGCGGCTCGAAGCCGGTCTTCACGTCGAACCGGTGGTCGAACAGCCTGACCTGGGCGTCCTTGAAGGTGCCCGACTGGGCCGCCGCCAGCCGGTCGTGGGAGCGCGCCATGAAGGAGTCGTAGAAGGCGCGGCTCTCCCAGAAGGTGAAGATGTGCGCCACACCGGGCCGCGCCCGGCTCCACCCTCCGCCCTGCCCCCGGAACCCCGGCTCCCCCAGAAGCCCCGCCCACTTCCGCTGCCCCCGCTCGAAGCCGCGGCGGTCCACCACGGTGCAGCGAATCCACTTGACCAGCACCGCGCCATGGTAAGGCCCCGGAGGGTGGCGCAGGTCACGCTCGGATGGACCATCCGCCCGTATACGCCGTGCGCGCGTGGCAGGATGGGCAATCGGCCGCGGCTGTCCGGCCGTTGGGGTGGACCGGCAGGGCGGCACCGGGGAAGGGGAAAGGTCTGTGAACGGCCTCAGCAAGGGCATCCGCAAGGTCGAAGTCGCACTGAGGTGGGACCCGTCTCCCGCGGGGCAGCCGCCCGCGGATCTGGACATCGTCGCCGCGACCTATCCGGCGGACGATCCGTACGGTGATCCCTCTTACGTGGTGCACTTCGACAGTCGCTCCCCCGACGGCACCATCTACCTCAACCGGGACAGCCAGGACGGCAAGGGCTTCGGTTTCGACGAGGTCATGACGCTGGAGCTGGACCGGCTCGACGCCCGCTACGCGCGCGTGGTGGCCGGTGTCGTCATCCAGCAGCGCCCCGGACGCCGTACGTTCGCCGACGTCACCAACCCCGGCCTCCGTATCCGTGAGGGCTACACCGATCTGGCCCAGGACGACTTCGGCGGCGTCCTCGGGGCGACGGCGGCGTCGGTCGCGGAGTTCGTGCGGGACGAGACCGGCGCGTGGGAGTTCCGCGCCGGCGTCCACGGCTTCGAGGGCGACCCCACGACGTTCACCGGCACCATGGGCGCCATGCGGCGGCCCTGACCGCCGTCAGGACATGCAGGACATGAGAACGGGCGAGGGGCGCCGGCCATGGACCGGCGCCCCTCGCTCACGGGGTTCTACGCGTCAGCTCAGCTGCAGCCGCTGGTCGAACCGCAGCCCTCGCAGATGTAGCAGGAACCGGCCCGCTGCATCTTCGTACCGCAGGAGAAGCAGAGCGGGGCGTCGGCCTGGATGCCCAGCTGCATCTCCACCAGCTCGGCGCTGGTGTGGGCCTGCTTCGGGGCGGGCTTGGCCACCTCGGACTCGGCCTTCGGCGTGGCGACGGCCTTCAGCTCCTGGGCGCGCGGCGCCGACTGGGCCAGGCCCTCGACGTCGACCTCGTCCTCCGCCGGCTCGTACGAACCGGTCTCCAGGTGACGCTGGCGCTCCTCGGCGGAGTGGATGCCGAGCGCGGAGCGCGTCTCGAAGGGCAGGAAGTCCAGCGCCAGACGGCGGAAGATGTAGTCGACGATCGACTGCGCCATCCGCACGTCCGGGTCGTCCGTCATACCGGCCGGCTCGAAGCGCATGTTGGTGAACTTCGAGACGTACGTCTCCAGCGGCACACCGTACTGGAGGCCGACGGAGACCGCGATGGAGAAGGCGTCCATCATGCCCGCGAGGGTCGAGCCCTGCTTGGACATCTTCAGGAAGACCTCGCCCAGGCCGTCGTCCGGGTAGGAGTTGGCCGTCATGTAACCCTCGGCGCCGCCGACGGTGAAGGACGTGGTGATGCCGGGACGTCCCTTCGGGAGGCGCTTGCGGACCGGGCGGTACTCGACGACCTTCTCGACCTTGGGCTCGGCCGCGGCGGGCTGCTCCTCGGTCTTCTTGTCGTCGTCCTTCTTCTTGGCCGACAGCGGCTGGCCGACCTTGCAGTTGTCGCGGTAGATGGCGAGCGCCTTGACGCCCAGCTTCCACGCCTCGAAGTAGATCTCCTCGACCTCCTCGACGGTCGCCGTCTCCGGCATGTTGACCGTCTTGGAGATGGCGCCGGAGATCCACGGCTGGATCGCGGCCATCATGCGGACGTGGCCCATCGGGGAGATGGCCCGCTCGCCCATGGCGCAGTCGAACACCTCGTAGTGCTCCTGCTTGAGACCGGGGGCGTCGATCACGTTGCCGTGCTCGGCGATGTGGGCGACGATCGCCTCGATCTGCTCCTCCTGGTAGCCCAGGCGGCGCAGGGCCTGCGGGACGGTGCCGTTGACGATCTGCATCGAGCCGCCGCCGACCAGCTTCTTGAACTTGACCAGCGCGAGGTCGGGCTCGACACCGGTGGTGTCGCAGGACATCGCCAGGCCGATGGTGCCGGTCGGGGCGAGGACGGACGCCTGGGAGTTACGGAAACCGTTCTTCTCACCCAGGTGCAGCACGTCCTGCCAGGCCTCGGTGGCGGCGGCCCACACCGGGGTGTCCAGGTCGTCCATGCGGACGGCCTTGCCGTTGGCGTCGGCGTGCTGCTTCATGACGCGCTTGTGGGCGTCGGCGTTGCGGGCGTAGCCGTCGTACGGGCCGACGACCGCGGCGAGCTCGGCGGAGCGGCGGTAGGCCGTGCCGGTCATCAGGGAGGTGATGGCGCCGGCGAGGGCGCGGCCGCCGTCGGAGTCGTAGGCGTGGCCGGTGGCCATCAGCAGGGCGCCGAGGTTGGCGTAGCCGATGCCGAGCTGGCGGAAGGCGCGGGTGTTCTCGCCGATCTTCTGGGTCGGGAAGTCCGCGAAGCAGATCGAGATGTCCATCGCGGTGATGACCAGCTCGACGACCTTCTGGAAGCGCTCGGTCTCGAAGGACTGGTTGCCCTTGCCGTCGTCCTTCAGGAACTTCATCAGGTTCAGCGAGGCCAGGTTGCAGGACGTGTTGTCCAGGTGCATGTACTCGCTGCACGGGTTCGACGCGGTGATCCGGCCGGACTCGGGGCAGGTGTGCCAGTTGTTGATGGTGTCGTCGTACTGGATGCCCGGGTCGGCGCAGGCCCAGGCAGCCTCCGCGATCTTGCGGAAGAGCTGCTTGGCGTCGACCTCCTCGATGACCTCGCCGGTCATGCGGGCACGCAGGCCGAACTTGCCGCCCTCCTCGACCGCCTTCATGAACTCGTCGTTCACGCGGACCGAGTTGTTGGCGTTCTGGTACTGGACGGACGTGATGTCGTCGCCGCCCAGGTCCATGTCGAAGCCCGCGTCGCGCAGGACGCGGATCTTCTCCTCTTCCTTGACCTTGGTCTCGATGAAGTCCTCGATGTCCGGGTGGTCCACGTCGAGGACGACCATCTTGGCGGCACGGCGGGTGGCGCCACCGGACTTGATCGTTCCGGCGGAGGCGTCGGCGCCCCGCATGAAGGAGACCGGGCCGGAGGCGTTGCCGCCGGAGGACAGCAGCTCCTTGGAAGAGCGGATCCGGGAGAGGTTCAGGCCGGCGCCGGAGCCGCCCTTGAAGATCATGCCCTCTTCCTTGTACCAGTCGAGGATCGACTCCATGGAGTCGTCGACGGACAGGATGAAGCAGGCGGAGACCTGCTGGGGCTGCTTGGTGCCGACGTTGAACCAGACCGGGCTGTTGAAGCTGAAGATCTGGTGCAGGAGGGCGTAGGCCAGCTCGTGCTCGAAGATCTCGGCGTCGGCGGGCGAGGCGAAGTACTTGTGGTCCTCACCGGCCTTCCGGTACGTCTTCACGATGCGGTCGATCAGCTGCTTGAGGCTGGTCTCGCGCTGCGGGGTGCCGACGGCGCCCCGGAAGTACTTGCTGGTGACGATGTTGACCGCGTTCACCGACCAGAAGTCGGGGAACTCCACGCCGCGCTGCTCGAAGTTGACCGAGCCGTCGCGCCAGTTGGTCATGACGACGTCACGGCGCTCCCAGGCCACCTCGTCGTAGGGGTGGACCCCAGGGGTGGTGTGGATGCGCTCGATACGCAGTCCCTTGCCCGCCTTGGGGCTCTTGGCGCGGGAACTCCGTGCCGGACCGCTCGCCGTCTCTGTCATGCCGCCTCCCATGTACGGGCGAAAACGCCCTGAAGTGCCCCGTTTGTTCCGTGGCACGGTGTTCTGTCTGGTGCCGCGGGCACCTCACTCCGCCCGCGACAGGTCTTTCGATTCGCCGCCGCCCGGCCGGGTCCGCCTCCTGCGAGCGGTCCCGGCCCGCCGGTCAGTCGGCGGCGCCTGCGGGCTCGGGGACCTGTCCGGTCTCCGCCGGCCCGCGGCCGTCTTCCTGGCTCCCCGCGCCGGCGCCCTTGCCGTCCCCGCCGGGGTGTTCCGCCTGTTCCCTGAGTTCCGCGATCGCGGCCTCGAAGTCCTCCAGCGAGTCGAACGCCCGGTAGACGGACGCGAACCGCAGGTAGGCGACGAGGTCCAGCTCCTTCAGCGGGCCGAGTATCGCCAGCCCCACGTCGTGGGTGGTCAGTTCGGCACTGCCGGTCGCCCGCACCGCCTCCTCGACCCGCTGGCCGAGCTGGGCGAGCGCGTCCTCGGTGACGGGCCGCCCCTGGCACGCCTTGCGCACGCCGTTGATGATCTTCGTACGGCTGAAGGGCTCGGTGACCCCGGACCGCTTGATCACCATGAGCGAGCACGTCTCCACGGTCGTGAAACGACGGGAGCAGTCAGGGCACTGACGGCGCCTGCGGATCGACGTGCCGTCGTCGGTCGTACGGCTGTCGACGACGCGGCTGTCGGGGTGCCTGCAGAAGGGGCAGTGCATGAACTCCAACCCTCCTCACAGCAGACTCAATAGCCCCAAAGGGCCTCACGGGCCCCTCGAAGCAGCCCCAAGCATAGGCGATCCCCGAGGGCCCGAAGACCAGGGGCACCACAACTTCTGGGCTGCTGCCGCAATCCAACCACTAGATGTGGGGATTGGCTCATACATGCACGTCATGCGCGCGTGTCGCATCCGCGCGCATCCGCACGGTCACGCACCGCCGTCGCTCCCGCCCTCGCGGACCCGTCCACTCCGCTCGCGTACGCGCGTGCGCGGACACGCGGACGCGCACATCGGCGCCGGCACCGCCGGGCGGCGGCCGGGCGCCGCCCGCGCATGCGAAGGCGACGTGGGCGTCGCGAGGAGGGGGCGTGGGACTCCCGCAGAGATGAAGACCGGCGCCTGCCGGGCGGGACGCCGAATGGCAGACTGAGGCGAGCGGCGAAGCGATCGCCCCGGCGGTGAAGCGTACAACAATGGGTCTTTTCGCCCGTCGGCCACCCGCGGCAGCCATACACCCGGAAACGCGATCACGTCACGCAATCCGCGGATTTTCACTCGAACGTGTGTTTGGCGCAACCTTTCGAAAGCAACTACCGTTGTGCAGCAGGGAGACCATCGAGAGGGGCCGCCGTGACCACCACCGCAGACAGCGCCACCATCACCGCCCAGGACCGCTCCCAGGGCCGCCTGGAGCCGGTGCACGCGATGAACGAAGCCACGCATCCCGAGGGGCACAAGCGCTCCCTGCCGGGCCGACCTCCAGGCATCCGGGCGGACAGTTCCGGACTCACCGACCGCCAGCGCCGGGTGATCGAAGTCATCCGGGACTCGGTGCAGCGGCGCGGTTACCCGCCGTCGATGCGGGAGATCGGTCAGGCCGTCGGCCTCTCCAGCACCTCCTCGGTCGCGCACCAGCTGATGGCCCTGGAACGCAAGGGCTTCCTGCGCCGCGACCCGCACCGCCCGCGCGCGTACGAGGTGCGGGGCTCCGACCAGGCCGCCACCGTGCAGCCCGCCGACACCGCGGGCAAGCCCGCCGCGTCGTACGTGCCGCTGGTCGGCCGCATCGCCGCCGGTGGCCCGATCCTCGCGGAGGAGTCCGTCGAGGACGTCTTCCCCCTGCCCCGGCAGCTGGTCGGCGACGGTGAGCTGTTCGTCCTGAAGGTGGTCGGTGACTCGATGATCGAGGCCGCCATCTGCGACGGCGACTGGGTCACGGTCCGCCGCCAGCCGGTCGCCGAGAACGGCGACATCGTGGCCGCGATGCTCGACGGCGAGGCCACCGTCAAGCGCTTCAAGCGCGAGGACGGGCACGTCTGGCTGCTGCCGCACAACTCCGCGTACGAGCCGATCCCCGGTGACGACGCGACGATCCTCGGCAAGGTGGTGGCCGTTCTGCGCCGCGTCTGAGCACCGCGGCGGGCAGGCCGCACCACGTCCGCCTCCCTGACCGGGCCCCGGAACCTCTGCGCCGGTTCCGGGGCCCTGTGCTGTCCGGACCCGAGGTCAGGGGCGCCCCGGGGCACGCCTACCGGAGCGTCCCTGACTCCGGGATGTCCTGGGGACTCCGGAGTGCCCCGGGCCCCGAGTCGTCCGGGATCGCGCGGCTTCCGGCCATCGGCCTTCGGCTCAGGAAGACTCGGCCTGCTGCGCCACCGCGTCGATCGCGGCCAGCGACTTGCGGACCTGGTTGCGGTCCGTGGTGTACCAGAAGTCGGGCAGTGACGCCTTCAGAAAACCTCCGTACCGGGCCGTCGCCAGCCGCGGATCCAGTACGGCGACCACGCCGCGGTCCCCCGACGCCCGGACGAGACGGCCGGCGCCCTGCGCCATGAGCAGCGCCGCGTGCGTGGCGGCGACCGCCATGAAGCCGTTGCCGCCGGCCTCCTCCACCGCCTTCTGCCGGGCGCTCATCAGCGGATCGTCCGGACGCGGGAACGGGATCTTGTCCATGACCACCAGCTGGCAGCTGGGGCCGGGGACGTCGACGCCCTGCCACAGGGAGAGCGTGCCGAAGAGGCAGGTCCTCGCATCGGCCGCGAAGTTCTTGATCAGTTCGCCGAGCGTCTCCTCGCCCTGGAGGAGGATCGGGAACTCGGGGATGCGGGAACGCAGTTCCTCCGCGGCCAGCTGGGCCGCCCGCATGGAGGAGAACAGGCCCAGTGTGCGGCCGCCGGCCGCCTGGATCAGCTCCGTCAGCTCGTCCAGCATGTCCGCCCGGTCACCGTCCCGCGCGGGCCGCGCCAGATGCTTGGCGACGTACAGGATGCCCTGCTTGCGGTAGTCGAAGGGCGAGCCGACGTCGACACCCTTCCACTGCGGGACGTCGTCGCCCTCGGTGCCCTCGGGAGCGAGGCCCAGCGAGGCGCCCACCCCGTTGAAGTCGCCGCCCAGCTTCAGGGTCGCGGAGGTCAGGACGACGGAACGGTCCGCGAACAGCTTCTCGCGCAGCAGGCCCGAGACGGACATGGGGGCGACGCGCAGGGAGGCGCCGAAGCGGTCGTGCCGCTCGTACCAGACGACGTCCCACTCGGAGCCGTTCACGATCCGCTCCGCCACGTCGTGCACGTTCTCCACGGAGGCCAGGGCCTGCTTGCGGACCGCGTCCTCGTCCTGGACGGACTTGTCCCGCGTCGCACCGATCGCGGAGATGACCGTACGGCAGGCGTCGCGCAGCGCCATCAGGGCGTAGCCGAGGTCCTCCGGGATCTCCTCCAGGCGGCCGGGCAGGGCCAGCTCCATCAGCCGCTCGAAGCCCTCGGCGGCGGTCTGGAGCTGGTCGGCGGCCTTCTCGTCGACGAGCTTGGCGGCGCGGCGCACGGCGCGGTTCACCTGGCCGGGGGTGAGCTCGCCGGTGGCGACTCCGGTGACGCGGGAGACCAGCTCGTGCGCCTCGTCGACGATCAGCACCTCGTGCTGCGGCAGGACCGGGGCGCCCTCGATGGCGTCGATCGCGAGCAGCGCGTGGTTGGTGACGACGACCTCGGCGAGCTTGGCGCGCTCGCGGGCCGTCTCGGCGAAGCACTCGGCGCCGTACGCGCACTTCGAGGCGCCCAGGCACTCCCGCGACGACACCGACACCTGCGACCAGGCCCGGTCCGAGACGCCCGGGGTGAGATCGTCGCGGTCACCGGTCTCCGTCTCGTCCGCCCAGTCGCGCAGCCGCAGCAGGTCCTGGCCGAGCTTGCTGGAGGGGGCGGCGGCCTCGAACTGGTCGAAGAGGCCCTCCTCCTCGTCCTGCGGGACGCCCTCGTGCAGGCGGTGCAGGCACAGGTAGTTCGACCGGCCCTTGAGCATGGCGAACTCCGGGCGGCGGCGCAGCAGCGGGTGCAGCGCCTCCACCGTGCGCGGCAGGTCCCGCTCCACCAGCTGGCGCTGGAGGGCGAGGGTGGCGGTCGCCACGACGACCCGGTCCCCGTGGGCCAGCGCGGGCACGAGGTAGCCCAGCGACTTTCCGGTGCCGGTGCCGGCCTGGACCAGCAGATGAGAGCCGTCGTCGATCGCCGCGGCGACGGCTTCGGCCATGGCCACCTGGCCGGGGCGCTCCGTGCCGCCGACGGCGGCGACGGCAGCGTGCAGGAGTTCGGGGAGAGAGGGCTTCGTCATAGCGCGACCACCCTACGGCCCGGGACTGACAAACGTGGGGCCGAGGCGGAGGTGGGGGGCGGGATCACGACGGGGACTCCTGTGGGCTTTGAGGACTCTGAGGGCTCCGGCGTGGCCTTGGGGAGCCTCCGGAGGCTTCCGAAGGTGCGGGTGGCCCTGCGGAAAGCCGATCGGTGAAAGAGGGAAGCGGTGTAGAGAGAAGCGGAAAGAGAGAAGCGGAAAGAGGAAACCGGAAAGAGGGAACCGGGACGGCGCGAGCGGTGTACCAGAAGTGATGGCACCGCGGCACAGCACTACAGCAGGTGGCGCAGATGACGGTCCCGGACCATGAGGGCGGCCCGCTTGGCCGGCAGGTCGACCTCGGTGGAGAACCGGAAACCGGCGTGGAGGAAAGCGGCGAGAGAGGGGGTGTTGCGCAGGTCGGGTTCCGCGACGACGCGCGCACAGGCGGGCCGACGGTCGAGGACGAGGTCGGCGACGGCCCTGAGCAGGAGGCTGCCGAGCCCTCGCCCGCGGTCGGCGGCGTCACCGATGAGGAGGTGGATCCCCGTGTCGTGAGGCCGGGCGGGATAGTGCCGGGCCAGCGGGTCGAGGTCGGCCCGGTAGATCTCCCAGTAACTCATCGGTGTGCCCTTCAGCACGCCTACGCAGGGGACGCTGCGCCCGTCGCCGTCCAGCTGGGCCCGCAGGTGGGCCTCGGTCACGTCCGGCACCCCGTCCAGCTGCCAGAACGCGGCGACGGCGGGGTCGTTCATCCAGCGGCTGATGAGCGGAAGGTCCCGTTCGATGCAGACGGGAACGAGGTGGAACACGCCCGCGGTCGTGACGGCCGGGCCCCAGGCGGCCACCCGGTCGAGCAGGTCGTCGCCGGTCGCCGGCCGTGTGGCGGTGGGGGCCTCGTCCCGCGCGCAGGACTCCAGGAAGGCGTCGGGCAGGCGCAGGTCCAGGGTGTCCTCGTTGTCCGTGCCCTGGCAGGGGCGCGTCTCGGTGCCGGGGTCCGTGGCCGGGGCGGTTCCGGCGTCGGCGCTCGCGTCGGTGGGAAGCACGGCGTCGCTCCTCTCGGGAGACGGGGTCGGGCCTGGTCCTCGGAAGAGTCGGAAGAGTCAGCGGTGAAGGGGGTTGGGGAGAGTGACGTAGACGGACTGGGTGTCGACCGGACCGACGAGCTCGTCGAGGCCGTGCACCCGGGTCAGCAGGTTGGCCTTGCAGCGCAGGACGGGTGAGTCCAGGAGCCGGGCGGGCAGCGTGCTGCGCAGCGGACGCGGCCCCGAGGCGGCGTCGGCGAGGAAACGGCGGAAGGCGGCGAGCAGCAGCCGTTCGTCGGCGAGGTGCTGGAAGCCGAAAGCGCCGATCAGCCCGAACACGTTGTTGAGGGCGAGGTAGTACGTGAAGCGTTCGTCGGCGACCTCGTCGGAGACGAACGTGTCGCTGCGGGCGCCGATGCCGGGCAGCCGGGCGTCGAGTTCCGCGCGCCGGGACTCGCGGAAGTAGTAGCCCTGGTTGTCGCGGTAGCGGCCGCCCGCGGGCCAGCCGTCGGCGTCCAGCAGGAGCAGCGTGTTCTGCTGGTGCGCCTCCAGCGCGATCCCCGCCTCGCCGTCCAGCCACAGCACGGGACGTACGGCCTGTTCGAGGTAGCGCAGGAACCACTCGGTGGCCACGGCCCCGCGCGGGCGGCCGGTCCGCCGGGAAAGACGCGTCACCACCTCGGCCAGCCGGGACCGCGGCGTGGTGTCGTGTGCCCGCCCGTCGTCCGCCGGGCCGCCCGCCCGGGGCAGGGGCCGGGGCGCGACCAGGGCGGCGACGCAGGACACGTCGTCCGCGGGACCGAAGGGGTTGTGCCGGATCACGACGTCGAGTCCCGGCACGGGCTCCCCGTCCCGGTCGTCGACCCCGATCCAGGCCGGGTCACGGACGATGTCGAACCCCGGATGCGCGGACCGCCACTGCGGGGACAGGCCGGAGCGCAGCAGGCGGTGCACTTCGACACCGCGGTGGAGTTCCTTGCGGAGGTTCTCACGGCGGGAGTTGGTGATGTGCACCCCCAGCGACAGCTTGAGCATGGCGGGGGAGCCGGTCCGGTGGACGGTCCGTACGGAGGAGGTGGGACACCAGGGGGCGCCCCGGACACCGAGGTCCCGGAGCAGCCCGGCGTCCAGCAGCGCCGCCGTCCGCGGCCGGTGGCGGATCTCGTGGAGCTGCCAGGGATGCAGGGGCAGGGCCGTGTACCCCTCGGGAAGCGCCGGGCCGGGACCGGCGAGGCGGGCGGTGAGCCGGGGCGCGCGGACCGGGCGGCCGCGCTCGGTCCAGGCGGAGTCGGAGGCGAGGACGGAAGGGGCGACAGCCAGCCAGTGCAAGGGAAAGGAGCCGCGCGTCTCGGGCGAGTACCGCCGTGCCTCGTCCTCGGAGAACCCTTCACGGCTCTTCGGCGCCGGGTGCAGCGGGTGCCCGAGGACGAGGGACTGTTCGGCGGCGAGGAAGCGGTCGGGCGGGCCGGCGGGGTTCTTCCGGCGGTCGCGGATGAAGACGGTGGTACGGCGGACCGAGTCGGCGACGCGCGCGACGAAGTCGGCCCCGCCCACACCGGTGGGGCCCTCACCGGTGGTCCCGGCGGCCTCCCTGGCCAGCAGGGCCGCGACCGTGACCGCGTCGGCGGGCGGGGCCGGGGCGGGAAGGTCGGCCAGACGCGGAAGGCCGAAGCGGTGCCAGCCCGTCGGCGACCAGTAGCGGACGGGGACGAGGAGCGCGGTGCCGCTGGCGGGCAGCGGGACGCGGAGGACGCCGTCACCGGGCGCGGGAAGGCCGGTTTCGCGCACCCAGCACCGCAGCAGGTTCTCGACGGCAGCCGCCTGGGCGGCTACGGACGGGTCCGGATGCTCCAGGAGATCTCCGAAGGCCACGCTCGGCCGCTCGGCGTCCGCCGCGCCGCCCTGCCGGGGAACCCGCTCGGCCTCGGGCGGGCCCGGTGGCCGTTCACCGGAGGAGCCGGCGCATGGAGAGCCTGCCTGCGGAGACGATCCTGCGTCCGGGCGGGCCGGTGGCTGAGGAAAGGGGTGGTCTACGGGTGCGGTGGTGTTCACGACGGTCCTCGGGGCGGGCTGTGGAGCGTGGCGGGAGAGCGTGGGGCGGACGCGGGTGGGCACGGCGCGGGTGCCGGCCGGGCAGGGCGCCGGGGGCGGCCCGTCCGGACGGGCGGACGCCCGTGTCGGCGCCCGGTCCCGTCCGGGGAGCGTGTTCCGCCGGACCGCCGGACGTCTCAGCTCCGGCGGCATGGCAGGTGCCCGGGTACGCGGCCGGGGTGGTGGCGGGCCACCGCCTCCACCGCGTCGGCCAGCCGGTCCAGGACCGCCACTGCCTGCTCCTCGGTGATCGTCAGTGGCGGGAGCAGCCGTACGACGCCGGGGTGCCGGGCGCCGAGGCCCACGATCAGGCCGCGCCGCAGGCACTCCCGCCGGAGGGCGGCCGCGAGTACGGCCGCGGCGGGGCGGGGGCGGCGCGCGCAGCCGTCCGGTACAGAGGCCGGCCTCCCCGTGGTGGTCGTGGCGGCCTTCGTGTCCGGGTCCGGGTCCGCGTCCGGGTCCGTCATCTCGATCCCGATCATCAGCCCTCGTCCCCGGACGTCGCCGACGCAGGGGAACCGTGCCACGAGCTCGCGGAGCCGGGCCAGCATCCGCGCCCCCAGGACGGCCGCGTGCTGGGCGAGCCGGTTCTCTCGGACGTGGGCGAGGGTGGCGGCGCCCGCGGCCATGGCGAGCTGGTTGCCGCGGAAGGCGTCGCGGTCGGTGCCGGGTGGCAGGACGTCCAGGTCGGCGCGGTGGACCACGACGGCCAGGGGCAGGCTGCCGCCGATGGCCTGGGAGAGGACCATCACGTCCGGGGTGATGCCGCTGTGCTCCACGGCCCAGAAGGCGCCGGTCCGCCCGACCCCGGTGTGGCTCTCGTCGGCGATCAGCGGGATGGACCGGTCGGCCGTGATCTGCCGCATGCGCCGTGCCCAGGCGTCGGGGTCGGGAACCACTCCGTCCTCCGCCTGCACGGGTTCCAGGATCACCCCGGCGGGCAGCGGCACGCCCGGCTCCCGGCCGTCGAGGACGGACTCGGCCCGCTCCGCCGCGCGCCCGGCCCCTCGCTCACCGCCGGTACCGAACGGGCAGCGGTGGTGTCGCGGGCACGGCAGGCACGTGACCGGCACGCCGCAGGCACCGCCGGGCGCGCCGGGCAGGCCGTCAGGCGCCTGGTGGCAGCCGGCGGTGAAGGCCACCACGCCGGTCCGCCCGGTCGCGGCGCGGACCAGTCCGGCGGCGGCCGTCAACGCCTCCGCGCCGGTGGGTCCGCAGAACCGCACACGCGCGTGGCCGGCGAGCCCGGGGGGCAGGGTGCGCAGGAGTTCGGTGACGAAGGCGTCCTTGACGGGGGTCGCCAGGTCGAGGACCTGCAGTGGGGCGCCGGAGTCGAGGGCGTCGCGGATCGCCCTCAGGACGACCGGATGGTTGTGGCCCAGCGCGAGGGCTCCGGCGCCGGACAGGCAGTCGAGATAGCGGCGGCCGTCCGCGCCCTCGACGGTGAGCCCCCGTGCGCGGACCGGCACGACGGGGAGGGCGCGGGCATAGGTGCGCGCCGTCGGCTCACACACCGGCCGACGCCTCACGCGCCCGTCGAACGCACCGCGCGTCCCGGCCCACGTGCCCGGCCCCGTGCCCGTTCCAAAGGGAGCCGCACCCCGGGCGCTCTTCGCGACGGCACCCACCGGCGGCCGCCCGGCACCGCCCTCACCGGGGCTCCGCCCGCCCCCGGCCTCCCCGGACCCGGACGTACGCCCCCCGCCGTCCCCGTCGGATACGAACCCCCCATACGCGGATTCCGCCACGGCTCCCTGTCCTCCCGCTGTCCACAGGCGCGTCGGCGCATCACGTCACCCTCGGCACCGGGGACCGCACCCGGGCATCCGGCCCCCCACCGCTTCCAACCCCGGGGAGTCCACCGGGTTACGGGCTGCTTCAAGATCCATTCCGTGACGGAACCGCCGCCGTACCGCCGGAACTCCCCCACGGCGACCGCATAGGGTGTGGTGCCGTTCCCGGGTGCCGTGGACGTCGGCGTGGCCCCGGCCCGTCCCGGCAGGTCCAACCTGGTGTGGACGGCGGGCCACTGCGTGCACGCGGGCAGGAAGGGCGGCTGGTACCGCAACATCGCCTTCGTGCCGTCGTACAACGACGCGGCCGTGCCGACCGAGGAGCTGCCGGACGCCACCGCGCAGGAGGTCACTTCCTACGGCGTCTGGTGGGGTGCTGGGCGCAGTCCTCGGACCGGTGGATCGAGCAGGGCGGCACGAGGGGCGGGGAGGGCGCCCCGTACGACTTCGCCGTCCTCCACGTGACCCCGGAGAAGAGATCGGGCGGCAAGTCGCTGGAGGAGACGGTCGGTTCGGCTCTGCCGGTGGACTTCGACGCGCCGGCCGTACCGCAGGTGGACAGGGTGACGGCGATCGGCTACCCGGAGGCGGCGCCGTACGACGGGCAGAAGATGTTCCGGTGCCAGGACAGGCCGGGCCGGCTGTCGGTCGACGCCTCGGATCCGGCGATGTACCGCATCGGCTGCACCATGACCGGCGGTTCGTCGGGCGGTGGCTGGGTGGCGACCGGGTCCGACGGCCGGCCCGCGCTGGTCTCCAACACCTCGATCGGACCGGTGACGGCGGGCTGGCCGGCCGGTCCGCGGCTGGGCGAGGAGGCCCGGAGCGTGTACGACGCGGTCAGCGAGAAGTTCGTCGGCCGGTGAGCCGGCGGCGCGGCGCGGGCGGGACGTACGGCGGCCGGTGACGCGCGCATGGCGGAGGGCCCGTCCCCGGTGAAAAAGGGGACGGGCCCTCGGACATTGCCGCGACCCCCGGTCGCGGGCGGTCACGAACCTCAGGCAGCCGGCGCCGGAACGTACGGCGTGAGTTCCGCCGCCAGTTCCTCGTGCACCCGCACCTTGAGCAGGGTGCCCTCCGGGGTGTGCTCCTCGGAGATCACCTCGCCCTCGTCGTGGGCGCGCGCCACCAGCTTGCCGTGCGTGTACGGCACCAGAGCCTCGATCTCGACCGACGGCCGCGGCAGCTCGTCGTCGATCAGCGCGAGCAGCTGGTCGATGTTCCGGCCGGTGCGGGCCGAGACGGCGATGGAGCGCTTCTCGATCCGCAGCAGCCGCTGGAGCACCAGCGGGTCGGCCAGGTCGGCCTTGTTGATCACGACGATCTCGGGTACGTCGGTGGCGCCGACGTCCCTGATCACCTCGCGCACGGCGGCCAGCTGCTCCTCCGGGTTGGGGTGCGAACCGTCCACCACGTGCAGGATCAGGTCGGAGTCGCCGACCTCCTCCATCGTGGAGCGGAACGCCTCGACCAGGTGGTGCGGCAGGTGCCGGACGAATCCGACGGTGTCGGCGAGCGTGTACAGCCGTCCGCTCGGGGTCTCGGCCCGGCGCACGGTCGGGTCGAGGGTCGCGAACAGGGCGTTCTCGACCAGCACACCCGCGCCGGTGAGGCGGTTGAGCAGCGAGGACTTGCCGGCGTTGGTGTAGCCCGCGATGGCGACGGACGGCACCTTGTGGCGCTTGCGCTCCTGGCGCTTGATCTCGCGGCCGGTCTTCATCTCCGCGATCTCCCGGCGCATCTTCGCCATCTTCTCGCGGATCCGGCGCCGGTCCGTCTCGATCTTGGTCTCACCGGGACCACGGGTGGCGAGGCCGCCGCCCTTGCCGCCGCCCATCTGCCGGGACAGCGACTGACCCCAGCCGCGGAGCCTGGGCAGCATGTACTGCATCTGCGCGAGCGCGACCTGCGCCTTGCCCTCTCGGGACTTGGCGTGCTGGGCGAAGATGTCCAGGATCAGGGCCGTACGGTCGATGACCTTGACCTTGACGACGTCCTCGAGGTGGATCAGCTGGCCCGGGCTGAGCTCACCGTCGCAGATGACGGTGTCCGCGCCCGTCTCCAGCACGATCTCCCGCAGCTCACCGGCCTTGCCGGAGCCGATGTAGGTGGCCGCGTCGGGCTTGTCGCGGCGCTGGATCACGCCGTCGAGCACGAGCGCGCCCGCGGTCTCCGCGAGGGCGGCGAGCTCCGCGAGGGAGTTCTCCGCGTCCTGCGCGGTCCCCGAGGTCCACACGCCGACGAGGACGACACGCTCCAGGCGAAGCTGGCGGTACTCGACCTCGGTGACGTCCTCGAGCTCGGTGGAGAGGCCCGCCACACGGCGCAGAGCCGCGCGCTCGGAGCGGTCGAACTGGTCGCCGTCCCACTCGGAGTCGATCTCGTGGCTCCAGGCGACGTCCTCTTCCATCAGGGCATCGGCCCGAAGACCCTCGGGGTAGGCGTGCGCGAGGCGCTTGGTGTCCTGGGAAGGGGAAGAAGAGGAGGTCATTGGATCCTTACGTAGCTGGGAAACCGTCTGCGGCGACGGAACGGGACCCGAGCGTCGGAGCGGGTCCGTCACCAGGAACAACGCACGAGTACCCCGGGGGATTCCCGTATCCCCCGCGCGGCCCGTGCCGTGCCGTCCTGAAGATGGTCGCACGGCACGGGGCGTCTCGTCACCGGCTTATCGACCTGCCGTTTCCGTCGCGGACTCCGGCTTACCGACCTGCTGTTTCCGTCGCGGGCGCCGGGTCGGCGGCCACCGGCTTCCAGTCCGGGTGACCGGGCATCGGCGGGGTCTTCTCGCCGTACAGCCAGGCGTGGAAGAAGCCGCTCAGGTCGCGCCCGGCGGTCTCGGAGGCGAACCGGACGAAGTCCGCGGTGGAGGCCGTGCCGTCCCGGTGGCGCGTCACCCAGGCCCGCTCCAGGCGCTCGAAGGCCGGGCGGCCGATCTCCTGGCGCAGCGCGTAGAGCACGAGTGCGGAGCCGTCGTAGACGCTGGGCCGGAAGATGCCCGTCTTCTGGCCGGGCTCGGGCACCTTGGGCGCGGCCGGCGGCCCGCCCGCGGCGCGCCAGCCGTCGGAGGCGCCGTAGGCTGCCTTCATCCGCTCCTGGAGCGACTTGCCCGCTTTCTCCTCCGCGTACAGGGCCTCGTACCAGGTGGCGTGTCCCTCGCTGAGCCACAGGTCGGACCAGGTGCGCGGGCTGACGCTGTTGCCGAACCACTGGTGGGCCAGCTCGTGCACCATGACCGACTCGACGTACCACCGGGGGTAGGCGGGTTCGGTGAAGAGCCCCGTGCCGAAGAGGGAGAGCGTCTGGGTCTCCAGTGCGAAGCCCAGGGGGGCGTCGGCCATGAGCAGCCCGTACGACTCGAAGGGGTAGCGTCCGATCTTGCTCTCCATCCAGGAGATCTGCGCCGGGGTCCTGGCCGCCCACGGTTCGAGCGCGGCGCGGTACCGCGTGGGCACGACGTCCCGTACGGGCAGCCCGTGCGGGCCGGTGCGGCGCAGCACCGTGGAGCGGCCGATGGAGACCTGGGCGAGCTCGGTGGCCATGGGGTGCCGGGTCCGGTACGTCCAGGTCGCCGATCCGCCCGTCCGCTGCACTCCGGCGGCCAGGCCGTTGGCGACGGCGGTGTGGCCGTCGGGCGCGGTGACGCGGATGGTGAACCGGGCCTTGTCGGAGGGGTGGTCGTTGCAGGGGAAGACCAGGTGGGCGGCGTCGGCCTGATTGGCCAGGGCGAGGCCGTCCGCGGTGCGCACCCAGCCGCCCTGCCGGTCCTTCGGGGAGGCGGGGACGCTGGTGTGGCGCACGGTGATCCGTGTCCGTCCGCCCTTGGCGAGGGGGGTCTTGGGCGTGATGACGAGGTCCTCACCGGCGCTGGTGAACGCCGCGGGTTTCCCGTCGACCTCGACCGAGCCGACCGTGCCGTGGGCGAAGTCGAGGTTGATCCGGTCCAGGTCGGCCGTGGTCCGGGTGTCGAGGGTGGTGACGGCCCGCAGCGGCTCGTCGTTCTTGCCGGAGTAGGTGAAGGACAGGTCGTACGACGTCACGTCGTACCCGGGGTTGCCCAAGTGGGGGAAGAGGCGGTCGCCGACGCCCAGCGGGACCGCGGGGGCGCTCGCGGCGACGAGGCAGACGGAGACGGAGGAGGCGAGCAGCGCCGTCGCCCGGAGCCGGCGGAATCCTCGCGCGTGCGGGCTTCGCGCGCCGGGGCGGGCGGTGGGGGTGTGAGGGGTGTGGGGCATGCCCCACGGCTATCAGCGGGGGCGCGCGGTACGACGGCGGCGCGCGCCCGGCGCACTCGAACGGGTAGGGGCGTGCCGTGCGCCCGGCGCACACCGGCAGAGGTGCCGCGCGGCGTGGCCTTCCCCTGTTCAGGCGCCCGGCGGCTGCGTCCGGCTCACGTCGAACACACCGGCCACCTTGCGCATCGCGCGCATCAGGGCGGGCAGGTGGGCGGCGTCCGGCAGCTGGACGGTGTACGTGTGGCGGACGCGCTGCCGGTCCGGGGGCTCCACGGTGGCGGAGACGATCTCGGCGCCCTCCAGGGCCATGGCTTCCGTCAGGTCCGCCAGGAGGTGCGGGCGGACGAACGATTCCGCGAGCAGGGTGACCCGGCACTCGGTGGTGTCGCCCCAGCGCACGCCGACCTCCGGGCGCCCCGCGCTCTTCATGCGCGCGACCGCGGCGCACCCCACGCGGTGCACGGTGACCACTCCCCCGCGGACGGCGAACCCGGTGACCTCGTCGGGCGGCACGGGCGTACAGCAGCCGGCCAGCCGGACCACGGCGCCCGGCCGGTCGACGAGGACGTCGGCACCGGGGCGGGCGGCGCTCGCGGCGGCGTGCGCGTCGGCGGAGGCGGGCCGTGGCAGGGCCCCGGCCCGTTCCGCTGCGGGCGCCGCCTCGGAGTCGCCGTGGTCCGGGTGGGCCGCCAGCCACCGCTGGATGGCGATGCGGGCGGCGGGCGTGTGCGCGTGCTCCAGCCAGGCGCGGGAGGGCTCGGAGGCCGGGTCCTGTCCCATGAGCAGCTGCACGGTGTCGCCGTCCCTGAGGACCGTGCTCAGTGTGGCCAGCCGCCCGTTGACGCGGGCGCCGATGCAGGCGTGCGCGTCCTCGCCGTACTGCGCGTACGCCGCGTCCACGCAGCTCGCGCCCTCGGGCAGGCTCAGCGCGCCGCCATCGGGCCGGAAGACGGTGATCTCGCGGTCCTGGGCGAGGTCCTCGCGCAGGGTGGACCAGAAGGTGTCGGGGTCGGGTGCGGCGCGCTGCCAGTCGAGGAGGCGGGAGAGCCAGCCGGGGCGGGTGGGGTCGGCGCGCTCGCCGTCGGCCGGGTCGTCGGAGGCGGGCGCGTCGGACGCCGGGGCGTAGGGGTTGCCGAGGGCGACGACCCCGGCCTCGGCGACCTTGTGCATCTGGTGGGTGCGGATGAGGACTTCGACGACCTGGCCGTCCTCGGCGGTGACCGCGGTGTGCAGCGACTGGTACAGGTTGAACTTGGGTACGGCGATGAAGTCCTTGAACTCCGAGACGACGGGCGTCATGCAGGTGTGGAGCTCGCCGAGGACGGCGTAGCAGTCGGCGTCCTCGTTCACCAGTACCAGCAGACGGCCGAAGTCGGCGCCGCGGAGCGGGCCGCGTGTGCGGGACACGCGGTGCACGGAGACGAAGTGGCGGGGCCGGATGAGGACGTCGGCCGGGATGTCGGCCTCGCGCAGGACGGCGCGGACGGCGTCGGCGGTCGTGGCGAGCGGGTCCTCGGCGCGGGCGGCGTTCTCGGCGATCAGCTCGCGCGTGTGCGCGTACTCGGCGGGATGCAGGACCGCGAAGACGAGGTCCTCCAGTTCGGTCTTGAGCGCCTGGACGCCGAGCCGTTCGGCGAGCGGGATGAGGACGTCCCGGGTCACCTTGGCGATGCGTTCCTGTTTCTCCCGGCGCATGACGCCGAGGGTGCGCATGTTGTGCAGCCGGTCGGCGAGTTTGATCGACATCACGCGGACGTCGTTGCCGGTGGCGACGAGCATCTTGCGGAAGGTCTCGGGCTCGGCGGCGGCACCGTAGTCGACCTTCTCCAGTTTGGTGACGCCGTCGACGAGGTAGCGGACCTCCTCGCCGAACTGCTCGCCGACCTGATCGAGTGTCACCTCCGTGTCCTCGACGGTGTCGTGGAGGAGGGAGGCGGTCAGGGTCGTGGTCTCCGCGCCGAGTTCGGCGAGGATGAGGGTCACGGCGAGCGGGTGGGTGATGTAGGGCTCGCCGCTCTTGCGCATCTGGCCGCGGTGCGAGGACTCGGCCAGCAGGTAGGCACGGCGCAGCGGTTCGAGGTCGGCGTCGGGGTGGTGGGCGCGGTGGGCCTCGGCGACATGGCCGATGGCGTCGGGCAGCCGGTCGCGGGCGGTGGGGCCGAGGAGCGCGGCGCGGCCGAGGCGGCGCAGGTCGAGCCGGGGGCGGGCCTTTCTGCGGGGCACGGTCGCGGCGCCGGTGACCGTGGGCATCACCGGGCCTGGGGTCGCAGGATTCGTGGCCTCCGCGTTCATGGGCACCTCCGGCTGCGTGAACCGGC
Source organism: Streptomyces sp. NPDC006134 (assembly GCF_040628835.1). NCBI lineage: Bacteria > Bacillati > Actinomycetota > Actinomycetes > Kitasatosporales > Streptomycetaceae > Streptomyces > Streptomyces sp. NPDC006134. Next base: position 28,693 of record NZ_JBEXTV010000037.1, read on the forward strand.
GGACGGGGCGCCCCAGGGCGGACACGGCTCAGGGGACGGCATCGGTCCCCCGTCCGGGCCGGTGCTTGATGCTATCGAGCCCATCACGTGCGGCCGACCGCCTCTCGCCGAGCGTGAAACGGATCACCCATTCGAGCGATGCGCAGGGGGTTTACGTTTTCGTTCCGCGTACCCGGTACCGGGGTGCGGGCGCCGGGCACCCGGTCATCCCCTGCGGCGGACGGCTTCGTCCAGCCACTCGGGGTCGATCTCGCCCTCCGCGACGATCACCGCGGGGCCGGTCATCTCGATCTCGCCGTCGGGCCGCTCGGTGATCACGAGGGTGCCGCCGGGCACGTCGACGGTGTACGTCGCGGGGGTTCCGGTGACGGCGGGGTCGGCGCCGTCCCGGCGGGCGGTGGCGACGGCGACGGCGCACGCGCCGGTGCCGCAGGAGCGGGTCTCGCCGGAGCCGCGCTCGTGCACGCGCATCGCCACGTGGCCGGGGCCGCGGTCGACGACGAACTCCACGTTCACCCCGTCCGGGTAGGCGTCGGCCGGCGTGTACGGCGGCGGGGAGAGGAGATCGCCGGCGTGGGCGAGGTCGTCCACGAAGGCGACCGCGTGCGGGTTGCCCATGTTCACGTTCCGGGCGGGCCAGCTGCGCTCGCCCACGCTCACGGTCACGTCTCCCTCGGGCAGGACCGCCCGGCCCATGCCGACGGTGACGTCCCCGTCCTTGGCGATGTGCACGGTCTTCACGCCCCCGCGCGTGGCGACCGCGAGGTCGCCCTCGGCCGTGTGTCCGGCGCGCTGGAGGTAGCGGGCGAAGACGCGTACGCCGTTGCCGCACATCTCCGCGACGGAGCCGTCGCCGTTGCGGTAGTCCATGAACCATTCCGCCTCGGCCGCCAGGTGGGCGGCCTCGGGGTGCGCGGCGGACCGCACCACGTGCAGCAGCCCGTCACCGCCGATGCCCGCACGGCGGTCGCACAGGGCGGCGACGGCGGCCGGGGACAGGTCGACGGCGTTCTCCGGGTCGGGGACGATCACGAAGTCGTTCTCGGTGCCGTGACCCTTGAGGAAGGCGATCCGCGTGCTCATCCCTCGATCGTACGGGGTGGGGACGACAGCCCGGGCACGGCGTCGGCCTCGCGCGGACCGGACGCCGGGCGCGGTGCCGGACCGGGATGCGGTGCGCGGTGCCTGTCGGGGACGCCGGGCGCGGTGTCAGCCGCGGAGCCGGGCCACCCGCCACACGGCCAGGACGACGACGGCGGCGACCACCACGACGTACGCGAGGATCACCCGCCAGTCGGGGCGGCGTCCCGAGCCCCGCTGCGGCAGGCCGGGCCAGGCGTAGCCGACGCGGCGGGCGGCCATCATGCCCCAGCCGGCCGCGCAGGAGCAGATCAGCAGGCCCAGCATCGCGATCACGGCCCCGCTGTCGCCGAAGTCGAACGCCAGCGGGAAGGCGAACATCAGGGAGCCGAGCGCGCCCAGGCCCACGATGGGCGCGAGCTGCCAGATGCGCAGTTTGCGCTGGGGGCGCAGCTCGACCTCGACCTCTTCGCCGCCCGCGTACATCTCGTCGGGCTCGGGACCGTCGGCCGTGACGCCGCCCTGCGGTTCCTCGGGGCCGTCGGGGCTCAGCCGGGCCGCCCCGGCCTGCCCGGCCGTCCCGGTCTGCTCCGGTTCGCCGCGGTCGGCGGTGACGTGTTCGGTGCTTCGTGCGGTGTCGCGAGGGCCGGCCTCCATCGCCACGCGCCCTCCCAACTCGGACTCCACTTGGTCGATCGAAGCTTGATGATGGCACGGCGCCGGAGGCCGCGCTGACGGCCGGGGCCTCCCGATGCCATGACGTGATCAGGCTGTAACCGGTCGTTCGACCAACGACAGAGCGAGCCGCGGAAGTTCCGCGAGATCCTCCGCGGCCCCACTCAGCCAATGCACCCGCGGGTCCCGCCTGAACCACGAATCCTGACGGCGCGCGAAGCGTTTGGTGGCACGCACGGTCTCGGCCCGGGCCTCCTCCAGCGTGCACTCCCCGGCGAACGCCGCGAGGACCTGCTGGTAGCCGAGCGCGCGCGACGCCGTACGCCCCTCGCGCAGTCCCTGCGCCTCCAGTGCGCGCACCTCGTCGACGAGGCCCGCCGCCCACATCCGGTCGACCCGGCGCGCGATGCGGTCGTCCAGCTCGGGGCGGGGGACGTCGACGCCGATCTGCAGGGTGTCGTAGACGGAGTCGTGGCCGGGGAGGTTGGCGGTGAAGGGCTGCCCGGTGATCTCGATCACTTCCAGCGCCCGGACGATGCGGCGGCCGTTGCCGGGCAGGATCGCCCGCGCGGCCTCCGGGTCGACGGCGGCCAGGCGGGCGTGCAGCGCGCCCGGGCCGCGCAGCGCGAGCTCCTCCTCCAGCCGGGCCCTGACCTGCGGGTCGGTGCCCGGGAACTCCAGGTTGTCGACGGCCCCGCGGACGTAGAGGCCGGAGCCGCCGACCAGGATGGGCCAGCGTCCGGCGGCGAGCAGCGCGTCGATCCGCTCGCGGGCCAGGCGCTGGTACTCGGCGACGGAAGCCGTGACCGTCACGTCCCAGACGTCCAGCAGGTGGTGCGGGACGCCGCCGCGCTCCTCGGGCGTCAGCTTGGCGGTGCCGATGTCCATCCCTCGGTAGAGCTGCATGGAGTCGGCGTTGACGACCTCACCGCCGAGCCGTTGGGCCAGGAAGACACCCAGATCGGACTTTCCGGCCGCGGTGGGACCGACGACGGCGATGACGCGGGGGGCGGGGGATGCACTGCTCACCGCCCCAGTCTCCCAAACCTCTGAACTCCCTCTCGAACGAGTTACGTGACGGCGCGCTCTCGGGGTCGTTGCCTCGTTGCGAGGTTCCCGCCACCGGATCGCAAAGGCGGTGGCCCGGGGAGCGCAAACGGACGCACCGGGCAACGCGGGATTTCGCCCGCACGAGTAACGTATGGAGTTGATATGGGCGTTTTTGCACGGCTTCTTCGGAGGTCGAAGGCCACGGAGGAGGTGCCGGCCGCCGAGGCTCAGGCCGACGCGCCGGTCCCCGCGCAGCCGGAGGAGGCGGCGGAGAAGGCATCCGGCGACGCCGGGCCGGAACCGACGGCGCGGCCGGCGGGGACGGAGGCCGCCGGGGACGCCGGCTCCGAGGGCGTCGACATCCCCCAGCAGCAGTCCGCCGGGAAGGCCGCCGACAACGAGGCCGGCGAGGGCGCCCGCACGTAACCGCCCCGCCGGGGAAGGTGAGCCATGGGTCTGCTGGACAAGGCGAAGGGCAAGGTCGCGGACCTCGCGCAGCAGCACGGGGACCGGATCCAGCACGGTCTGGACAGGGCGGCCAAGGCCGTCGACGAGAAGACCAAGGGCAAGTACAGCGACCGGATCAGGACCGGTACGGGCAAGGCCAAGGGCGCCGTGGACCGCCTCGCGCACAAGGACGGCACCGCGGCGGGAACGGGCGGCGGCACGCCGGACACCACGCCGCCGGCCGGGCCACCGCCGGCTTCCTGACCGGCGTACCGGCGTCATCGGCGTACCGGCGTCATCGGCGGACGGCCGGGGGCACGACAGCCCCCGGCCGTCCGCCGTTCTGCGCGCTCGCGGGCCGGACGGCGCCGGGCCCTGCCACGACGCCCCGCCACGACCCCCGCTACGACCAGGCGGCCACGGCATACCCCACGCCGTAGGGCGCGTCCTCGTACAGGAGTGCGCCGCCGAGGGCCGTCCCCTCGGCGGCGCCCGCCAGGACCTGCCAGGGGGCCCGCCCGGACGCCTTCAGCTCCTGGGCGAGTCCCGTGTCCAGTGCGGCGAGGGCCGCCCCGTCCGCGGCCCCCAGCGCACGCGCGACCTCCGCGTCGAAGGGCGCCGCCCGCTCGTCGAGATACCCGGGCGCCTTGAGGGTGCGGCACGCGCTGGCGTCCCCCATCACCAGCAGCGCCACCCGCCCGGCCCGCGCCGCGACGTCCCGTCCGACGGCGAGGCACCGCTCGGCCGGGAGCGCGTCCCCGACCGTCAGCGCGTCGATCGGCGCGTCGGACCACCGGGTGCGCTCCAGCAGCCAGGCGGCCACGGCGAGCCCGTACGGCAGTCCGGTCCCGGCCGCCGCTTCCCCGCCGGACGCCGGGCGCTTGACCGGAGCCGCGCCGGATCCCAGCCGTACGTCCAGGTCCACGCCGAAGCCGCGGAACGTCCCCGGCGTGCCCTCGGGGTACGCCGTCACGTCGTCGTGCTCGCCGGGTGCGACGACCACGAGCCGGTCGGGCCGGGCGGCGGCCAGCACGCCCAGCGCGTCCGTGCACGCGGCGCGCGCGGGGTCCAGCTCGGGTGCGGCGCCCGCGGCGACCTCGGGCACGAGGAGGGGCGGGCAGGGGCAGACTGCGGCGGCGACAAGCATGATCGGCAGCGTAACGCCGTACGGCTGCCGGCGGGCACCGGGCACCCGCCGGGCCGACCGTCGGGCGCGGTCGGCGCGCCGCCCTCACTCCTCGATCAGCACGTCCGTCAGATCGATCACCGTCAGGACGAGCACCACCAGCTTGCCGTCGCTGATGACGTACTCGACGAACAGGTTCCGCGACAGGGCGATCTCGCGGGTCGACTCGTCGTCGCCGACCGGGTGCGAGAACTTGTGGCGCGGGTCGGCGAGCAGGATGGCGAGCCCTCGCTCCAGCACCTCGCGCCGGTCGGCGGGAAGGCTGTCCCTCACGCGTGCCGCGCGCTCGGTGAACTCCACGCTGTACGGCATGAGGCCCTCCTTCCCGCCGCGCCCGCCGGTCAGTCGCAGCCGCAGCCGCTCGCGGCGACCGGCAGCGGCTCGGGCGCGCCGATCTTCGGCAGGCCCAGCATGACGCCGGCCGGCCTGGCCTGCTCCGCCGCGTTCCGCTTCTCCCAGGCGTCGCCCGCGCGCGTGCGGCGCACGTCCAGCACCGGGCCCTCGGCGAGGAGGTGGTGCGGGGCCGCGTAGGTGACCTCCACGGTGACCACGTCGCCGGGGCGGACCTCCTGCTCGGGCTTGGCGAAGTGCACCAGCCGGTTGTCGGGGGCGCGGCCCGAGAGGCGGTGGGTGGTGCCGTCCTTGCGGCCCTCGCCCTCGGCGACCATCAGCTCCAGGGTGCGGCCGACCTGCTTCTTGTTCTCCTCCCAGGAGATCTCCTCCTGGAGGGCGACCAGCCGCTCGTAGCGCGCCTGGACGACCTCCTTGGGGATCTGGTCCTCCATCTCGGCGGCCGGGGTGCCGGGCCGCTTGGAGTACTGGAAGGTGAACGCCTGCGCGAAGCGGGCCTCGCGCACCACGTGCAGCGTCTGCTCGAAGTCCTCCTCGGTCTCGCCGGGGAAGCCCACGATGATGTCGGTGGTGATCGCGGCGTGCGGGATGGCCTCGCGGACCTTGCGGATGATGTTCAGGTACCGCTCCTGGCGGTAGGAGCGGCGCATCGCCTTCAGGACCGTGTCGGAGCCGGACTGGAGCGGCATGTGCAGCTGCGGCATCACGTTCGGCGTCTCGGCCATCGCGGCGATGACGTCGTCGGTGAAGTCGCGCGGATGCGGGGAGGTGAAGCGGACGCGCTCCAGGCCCTCGATCCTCCCGCAGGCGCGCAGCAGCTTGCTGAACGCCTCGCGGTCGCCGATGTCGGAGCCGTAGGCGTTGACGTTCTGCCCGAGGAGGGTGATCTCGGACACGCCCTCGGCGACCAGAGCCTCGATCTCGGCGAGGATGTCGCCGGGCCGGCGGTCCTTCTCCTTGCCGCGCAGGGCGGGGACGATGCAGAAGGTGCAGGTGTTGTTGCAGCCGACGGAGATGGAGACCCAGGCCGCGTACGCGCTCTCGCGCCGCGTCGGCAGCGTGGAGGGGAAGGCTTCGAGCGACTCGGCGATCTCGACCTGGGCCTCTTCCTGCACGCGGGCGCGCTCCAGCAGCACCGGCAGCTTGCCGATGTTGTGCGTGCCGAAGACGACGTCCACCCAGGGGGCCCGCTTGACGATGGTGTCGCGGTCCTTCTGCGCCAGGCAGCCGCCGACCGCGATCTGCATGCCGGGGCGCTTCGCCTTCTTCGGGGCGAGGTGACCGAGGTTGCCGTACAGCTTGTTGTCGGCGTTCTCACGGACCGCGCAGGTGTTGAAGACGACGACGTCCGCGTCGCCGTCGGAGCCCTCGGGGGCGCGGACGTACCCCGCGTCCTCCAGCAGCCCGGCCAATCGCTCGGAGTCGTGGACGTTCATCTGGCACCCGTAGGTGCGTACCTCGTATGTGCGTGTGCCGCCCACTGACTGGCTCCGGTCGATGCTGCTCATGGGGACAAGGGTAGGCGGTCGGCGGCAGTGGCTCGGCCGCCTGGGGACAACCGGGCTCAGGGCTCGATCAGGCCGGCGCGGATCGCGTAGCGGGTGAGTTCCAGGCGGTCGCGCATGCCGAGCTTCTGGAGGAGGTTCGCGCGGTGGCGTTCGACGGTCTTGGCGCTGATGAAGAGCAGCTCGCCGATCTCCTTGGAGGTGTGCCCCTCGGCCACGAGTTTGAGGATCTCCTCCTCGCGCTCGGTGATCGGCCGCGCGGGCAGGCCGTCCCCGCGGTGCAGGCGCTCCAGGTAGGAGCGGACGAGGGCGCGTTCGGCGCCCGGGTAGATGAACGGTTCGTCGCGGACCGCCGACCGGCACGCCTCGACCAGGTCGCGGTCGGCGACGGACTTCAGGACGTAGCCGCACGCCCCGGCCTTGAGCGCCTCGAAGAAGTACTGCTCGTTGTCGTACATCGTCAGGATGAGGATGCGCAGGCCGGGCAGGCGGCGGGAGAGTTCGCGGGCGGCCTGGAGGCCGGTCGTGCGGGGCATGGCCACGTCGAGGACGGCCAGGTCCACCTCGGTGGTGCGGGCCGCGGCGACCGCCTCGGCGCCGTCGCCGGCCTCGGCGACGACCGTCAGATCGGGTTCGCCGTCCAGGATGAGGCGCACGCCGCGGCGGACGAGGGTGTGGTCGTCGGCGAGCAGGACGCGTATCGGGGGCTGTGCGGACATCCTCGGGGGCTGCGTCGGGGGTTGTATCGGGGGCTGTGCGGGCATCCTCGGGGGCTGCGTCGGGGGTTGTATCGGGGGTTGTGCGGGCATCCTCGGGGGCTGCATCGGGGGCTGTGCGGGCATCAGTGGTCTCCGGGGGCGGCCGGTGCGTGCGGGGCCGGGGGCGCGGCGCCGCCGGGGGCGGCCGGCAGGGGCGGACGGGCGGCGTCCGGGGTGGGGGCCGGTACCCGCAGGCGGATGTCCGTTCCCCGCCCGGGGGCAGGTTCCACGCGGAGCTCGGCTCCGGTCAGCAGGGCGCGTTCGCGCATGCCGCGGATGCCGGCGCCCTCCGTGGCGTCGCCGAGGCCGGTGCCGTTGTCGCGGACGAGGAGTTCGACGCCGTCGGGCAGCGGGCGCAGGCGGAGCTCGGCGCGGTCGGCGCGGGAATGGCGGGCGGTGTTGGTCAGGCCCTCCTGGGCGACCCGGTAGATCACCAGTTCGGCCTCCGCGGTGAGCGGGGGCAGGTCGGCGGCGACCTGGTGACGCACGGTCAGCCCGTCGTGGCTGAACTCGGCCGCCAGCGAGCGCAGGGCACTGGCCAGTCCGAGTTCCTCCAGGACTCCGGGCCGCAGCCGGCGGGCGATACGGCGGATCTCGTCCAGGCCGGCCCGGGTGGCCTCCTGCGCCTGGGTGACGTCCTCGCGCAGCTCCCCGGGCACCCGGTCGGCGACCCGTTTGAGCTGGAGGAGGACGGCGGTGAGGGTCTGCCCGACCTCGTCGTGCAGCTCGCGGGCGATGCGGTGGCGTTCGCGTTCCTGTGCCTGCAGCGCGCGGGCGGCGCCGGCGGTCCGCTCCGCCTGGAGCCGGTCCAGCATGGTGTTGTACGTCGCGATCAGCTCCGCCGCCTCGGCCGGTCCGGCGACCGCCGGGCGGGCTCCGGGACGCAGCAGGTCCGCGGTGGCCATGGCCCGGCTCAGCCGTTGCAGCGGGACGAGCCCGATCCGCAGGACGGCCGCGTTGCCCGCCAGCAGCGCGGCGAGGCCCGCGAGCAGGATCAGCGCCTCGCCCGGCAGGACGGGGGTGGACACGGTGACCGGGCCCAGCAGCAGTGCCGTGGCGACGACCAGGCCCGTGGCGTTGAGCGAGAAGATCCGCCAGAACAGCGACACGGCCTTCTTCCCACTCCTCCCCGTCTTCGCGCACGGCTCCACCGGAACCAGACTCCCCGCCCCGGTCCGGCGGCGTATATCCGTCACGACACCCATATCGCCACCGTACGTGCGGATGGCAGCATGGCGGCGCCGCGAGCACGTCACGCAGGTGCGGCGTGTGCGGCGAGAACGGCAAGAGGACGAAGGGGAAGAAACGTGTCCGCTCCACGCCTGAGGGCGACGCCGCTGCCGGGGATCGGGATGCAGTACGACCTGATGACCCGGGAACACCGCCATCTGTCGGTGGTGGCCCACCGCGACGGCGCCCGCACGGTGAGCGTGTACCGGGCCGACGACCCCGACTCCTGCGCCCAGTCGCTGCGGCTGACGGGTGCGGAGGCGGGCGCGCTGATCGACGCGCTGAAGCCGTCCCACCACAGCGCCAGCCTGCTGTACACCACGGACCTGGGGCTGGTCGCCGAGCGGATCGAGGTGTCGGCGATCTCCCGCTGGAACGGACGGGTGCTGGGCGACACGCGGATGCGGACCCAGACGGGCGCGTCGGTCGTCGCGGTGCTGCGGCGGGCCGAGGCGATCCCCTCGCCGGCGCCGGACTTCCGGCTGGCGGGCGGGGACACGCTCATCGTCATCGGCACGCGCGAGGGCGTCGACGCCGCCGCGGCCATACTCGGGCGGGAGTGAGCGAGCCGGTGCACTCCGCGGTCCTGCTGATCGAGTTCGGTTCCATCATTCTCGGCCTCGGCCTTCTCGGGCGGTTCGCCGCCCGCTTCCGGCTCTCCCCCATACCGCTGTACCTGCTCGCCGGTCTGGCCTTCGGCGAGGGCGGGCTGCTGCCGCTGGGCGCGAGCGAGGAGTTCGTGGCCACCGGCGCCGAGATCGGCGTCATCCTGCTGCTGCTCATGCTGGGCCTGGAGTACACGGCCGGCGACCTGGTCACCAACCTGAAATCCCACTATCCGGCGGGGCTGGTCGACGGGGCGCTGAACGCCCTGCCGGGCGCGGCGATGGCGCTGCTGCTGGGCTGGGGCCCGGTCGCCGCGGTCGTCCTGGCCGGGGTGACGTGGATCTCGTCGTCCGGCGTGATCGCGAAGGTCCTCGGCGACCTGGGCCGGGTCGGCAACCGTGAGACGCCCGTGATCCTCAGCGTCCTGGTCCTGGAGGACCTGGCGATGGCGGTGTACCTGCCCATCGTCACGGCCCTGGTGGCCGGGGTCGGGCTGCTGGCCGGGAGCGTGACACTGGCGATCGCGCTGGCGGCGGCGGGGCTGGTGCTGTTCGTGGCGGTGCGCTACGGCCGGGTGATCTCCCGGTTCGTCTCCAGCGACGACCCGGAGAAGCTGCTGCTGGTGGTATTGGGCCTGACCATCCTGGTCGCGGGCGTGGCGCAACAGCTCCAGGTGTCGGCGGCGGTGGGGGCGTTCCTGGTGGGCATCGCCCTGTCCGGTGAGGTGGCGGAGGGCGCGCACACGCTGCTGAGCCCGCTGCGGGACCTGTTCGCCGCGGTCTTCTTCGTCTTCTTCGGGCTGCACACCGATCCGGCCAGCATCCCGCCGGTGCTGCTGCCGGCCCTGGCGCTGGCCGTCGTCACCGCCCTGACCAAGATCGCGACCGGGTACTGGGCGGCACGGCGGGCCGGCATCTCCGTCAAGGGCCGCTGGCGCGCGGGCGGCGCGCTGGTGGCGCGAGGCGAGTTCTCCATCGTCATCGCGGGGCTCGCGGTCTCGGCGGGCATCGAGCCGTCGCTGGGGCCGCTGGCCACGGCGTACGTCCTGATCCTGGTCGTCCTCGGTCCGCTCACCGCCCGCTACACCGAGCCCCTGGCCACCCGTCTGACCCGCCGCCGTACCGCCGCCCGCCGGGACACCGGCGCCGAGCTGCCCGCGCCACGGACGGCGGAAGCGGAGGCGAAAGCGGAAGCGGGGACGGAAGCACCGGTGGGCGACTGAGGCGACGGGAAGGCTCCCGGCCGCCCGCGCGGGACCGGGACCGGAACAGGGCGGGCGGGCAGGGGCAGGGCGAGCCGGGCGGAGGAGCCCCGGTCAGTCCCCCTGCGGCACCCACCCCTGCCGCCGCAGCACACCCGCCACGTCCGGGGCCCGGTAGTGCTCCCCCTTGAGGACCTTGCCGTCGGCCCGGCGGACGACCTGGCCGTCGGGCCCGAGCTTGGTCATGTTGGAGCGGTGGATCTCGGCGATGACCTCGTCGAGGTCGATGCCGTGCACGAGGGCGGTGCCGTACGCGACGTACACGACGTCGGCCAGCTCGTGCGCGAGCCGGTCGAGCGGGCCGCGCACCGAGACCTCGGCCACCTCCGCGGCCTCCTCGGCGAGCAGTTCCCCCCGCTGGGCCGCCAGCTCGGCCGGGACCTCGCCGGGCGTGCTGCGGACGTCCAGCCCGAAGGCGAGGTGGAAGGCGCGGACCAGGTCGGCGGGCGAGGAAGAGCTGCTCATGCGCCGACTCTAACGGCCGCCTGTGACAGCCCCGCCCGACGGCTCCCGGTGCCGGACCCGCTCCACGGCTCCCGACGACGGTCCCACTCCACGGCTCCCGACGGCGGTCCCACTCCACGGCTCCCGACGACGGACCCCGCCGCGGCCCCTTCCCGCTCCGCTGTGCGCCCCGCCCTGTTCAGCGGCGGTACCGGCTGGCAGGATCACGCCCATGTCCACGCTGTTGCGCCGTATCGGCAGGCGCCGGGCCCTGCGAGGGGCGGTCGCCGGCGCCGTCGCCCTCGGGCTGCTGCTGTGGTGGCTGCTGCCCCTCGGTGAGGAGCCGCCGCGCGGGACGATCACGTTCAGCACCGGCACACGCGCGGGGGTGTACCAGAAGTACGGCGAGCTGTTGCGCACCGAGTTCGGCAAGGACATGCCGGACCTGAAGGTGCGGCTGCTGACCAGCGCGGGCTCCCAGGAGAACGTCGAGCGCGTGGCGACGGGGAAGGCCGACTTCACGATCGCCGCGGCCGACGCGGTGGAGACGTACAAGATCGCCGGCCGGCCCGGTGCCGACGGGCTGCGCGGGGTGGCGCGCCTGTACGACGACTACGTACAGCTCGTCGTGCCCGTCGGCTCGGACATCCGCTCCGTCGCCGACCTGCGGGGCAAGCGGGTGGCCGTCGGGCTGCCGCACTCGGGCGTGCGGCTGATCGCCACCCGGTTGCTGCGGGCCGCGGGCATCGACCCCGAGAAGGACATCACGCCCCGGTCGGACGGCATCGACACCGGGCCCAGGCGGCTCGGGGACCAGGTCGACGCGTTCTTCTGGTCGGGCGGGCTGCCCACGGACGGGCTGCGGCAGATCGCCGAGAAGGCCGCGTTCCGGTTCGTCCCCATCGAGAAGGATCTCGTCGCCCGGCTGCACACGTACAGCGGCGCGACCCGCTACTACCGCGCGTCCACCATTCCGGAGTCCGCCTATCCCACGGTCCAGAACGCCGTCCCCGTGCCGACGATGGCCGTGCCCAACCTGCTGATCACCCGCGAGGACGTCGACCCGCGGCTCACCGAGTGGCTGACCCGGACCGTGATCGAGAGCCGGGACGGCATCGGCGCGCACGTCCACTCCGCCCAGCTGGTCGACCTGCGCACGGCGATCTACACCGACCCCCTCCCCCTGCACGAGGGCGCCCGGCGCTACTACCGGTCGGTCAAACCGTAGGCACCGGGGAACCACCGGCGACGTCGGCGATGCGATCGACCAGCCCCTGGTCAAACCGTAGGCACCGGGGAACCACCCGCGCGCCCGGTCAGGCCGTGAAGCTGGTCGGCCGTGGCGATGAGGTGCTGGAAGGCCACCCGCGCGCCTGGTCAGGCCGCGGGCGCCGACCTCGGCACCGTCACCGTCACCGTCAGCCCGTGCGGCTCGTGGTGGCCGTACGAGACGGAGCCGCCGCCCGCCTCCAGCAGGGCCCGGCAGATGGACAGGCCCAGGCCGGACCCCTTGATGTTCTGGTGCCGTCCGCTGCGCCAGAAGCGGTCGCCGACGCGGGTGAGCTCCTCGTCGGTCAGGCCGGGGCCGGTGTCGGTGACGGTGACGGTGGCGGTGGCGCCGTCGGAGGCGACGGCCACCCGCACCGTCCCGTCCCGCGGCGTGAACTTCACCGCGTTGTCGACCACCGCGTCCAGCGCGCTGGACAGCGCCACCGGGTCGGCCCACGCCGTGGTCGCCGGGCACCGCCCCACCAGCCGTACACCCTTGGCCTCGGCGGTGGGCGCCCAGGCCGCCACCCGTTCGGCGGCCAGGGCGCCGATGTCGGTGAGCCGGAGGTCCGGCTCGGCGTGCTCGGCCAGGGCCAGGCCGAGCAGGTCGTCCAGGACGCGGGCCAGGCGTTTTCCCTCGGCCTGGACGGAGGCGATCTCCTCGTTGCCCTCGGGCAGTTCCAGGGCGAGCAGCTCGATGCGCAGCAGCAGCGCCGCCAGGGGGTTGCGCAGCTGGTGCGAGGCGTCGGCGACGAAGGCGCGCTGCTGCTCCAGCACGTCCTCGACGTGGTCGGCCATCTCGTTGAACGACTTGGCCAGCCGCCTGAGTTCCGGCGGTCCCCCGGCGGGCGCCACCCGGGACTTCAGCCGCCCGGTGGCGATGTCGTGGGTGGTGGCGTCGAGGACCCGTACGGGTCTGAGGACCCAGCCGGTCAGCCGCAGCGCGGCGCCGACGGCCAGCAGCATCGCGGCGACCTCGCCCGCGCCGATGACCAGCCAGCCGTGCAGGATGCGCGAACGCATCGGACCGGTGGGCGAGTCGGTGACCACGACCGCGACGACGTCGCCGTCCAGGATGACCGGCGAGGCGACCACCAGCCGGCCGCGTTCCCAGGGCCACACCTGCTGCGGGTCGTGGCTGCGGCGGCTGAGCAGCGCCTCGTCGAAGGCGGAGCGCACCTCGCCCGTCTGCGGGAGGAACCAGGTCGTCGGCGCGTTGGCCATGGGGATGTGATTGCGGTAGAAGACGCCCGCCCGAATGCCGTAGACGTCGTGGTAGCTGGTGAGTTCGCGCTGCAGGGTCGCCAGGCGCTCGTCGGTGACCGAGGGGCCGGCCCCGTAGGGCGCGTCGGTGACGAACTGGGCCAGCGCGGCGAAGCGGGCCGTGTCGTCGATGCGGTCGACGACGACCTCCTGCTGTTGGGCCGCGGCCACGCTGCCGGCGAGCGGGATGCCGAGCGCCAGCAGCACGGCCGCCATCAGGACGATCAGCAGGGGAAGGAGACGTGCGCGCACCCGGCCTCGCTAGGAGCCCGGGGCGACGAGGCGGTAGCCGACGCCGCGTACGGTCTCGATGAGCGCCGGCATGCGCAGCTTGGCGCGCAGGGAGGCGACGTGCACCTCCAGGGTGCGGCCGGTCCCCTCCCAGCTGGTGCGCCAGACCTCGCTGATGATCTGCTCCCGGCGGAACACCACTCCGGGGCGCTGCGCCAGCAGGGCGAGCAGGTCGAACTCCTTGCGGGTGAGCTGGACGGCCGTACCGTCCACGCTGACCCGGCGGGTCGGCAGTTCGATCCGGACGGGGCCGAACGCGAGAGCGCTGCCGCCGCCCGGGGCGGCCTCCTCGTGGGCGGTGCGCCGGCTGACGGCGTGGATCCGGGCGAGCAGTTCCCCGGTGTCGTACGGCTTGACCACGTAGTCGTCGGCGCCGAGGTTCAGGCCGTGGATGCGGGAGCGGACGTCGGAGCGGGCGGTGACCATGATCACCGGCGTGCTGGTGCGTTTGCGGATCTTGCCGCAGACCTCGTAGCCGTCCTGGTCGGGCAGGCCCAGGTCGAGCAGGACGACACCGAAGCCGCTGCCCTCGGGGACGAGCGCCTGGAGGGCCTCCTCGCCGCTGCGCGCGTGGGTGACCTCGAAACCGTGCCGGGCCAGGACCGCGGACAGGGCCGCGGCGACATGGTTGTCGTCCTCGACGAGCAGCAGTTTCATCCCGGCCCCCTTCGGTTCACCAGCCGTACGCTCGGTACGTGTACGAAAACGCGTGCACGCGCGCGTGTGTCCTGTGCAGTCACGCCGATGGAGACCGACGGCGTCAAGGGTGTTCCGGTTGCGGACCGCCTGAAGTTACCCGGACGATATGCGCCCAGGTGACAAGTGCTACGACACGTGTCCGATTGCTATCGGATCGTGATGCTCAGATTCCCCTCAGATGTAATGACGCAGGTCGTACGGGGTCACTAGTGTCCTCCGGAAACCGAGGAGGACGGAGCCTTAGAGCGATGACCGAAGTATCGGTGGCCAAGGAAGACGTGGCCGCGACCGACGAGCTGGTCGTCCTGAAGAGCGTCAACAAGCACTTCGGCGCGTTGCACGTACTCCAGGACATCGATCTGACGATCGCCCGCGGCGAGGTCGTCGTGGTCATCGGGCCCTCCGGGTCCGGCAAGTCCACGCTGTGCCGCACCATCAACCGCCTGGAGACGATCGACTCCGGCACGATCTCGATCGACGGCAAGCCGCTGCCCCAGGAGGGCAAGGCACTGGCCCGGCTGCGGGCCGACGTCGGCATGGTCTTCCAGTCCTTCAACCTCTTCGCGCACAAGACCGTGCTGGAGAACGTGACCCTGGGTCAGATCAAGGTCCGCAAGGCCGACAAGAGGCAGGCCGAGGAGAAGGCCCGCGCCCTGCTCGACCGGGTCGGGGTGGCCGCCCAGGCGGACAAGTACCCCGCGCAGCTCTCCGGCGGCCAGCAGCAGCGCGTCGCCATCGCGCGGGCGCTGGCGATGGACCCGAAGGTCATGCTCTTCGACGAGCCGACCTCGGCCCTCGACCCGGAGATGATCAACGAGGTGCTGGAGGTCATGCAGCAGCTCGCCCGCGACGGCATGACCATGATCGTCGTCACCCACGAGATGGGCTTCGCCCGTTCGGCCGCCAATCGCGTGGTGTTCATGGCGGACGGCCGGATCGTCGAAGAGGCCGCGCCGGACCGGTTCTTCAGCAATCCGCGCAGCGACCGCGCCAAGGACTTCCTGTCGAAGATCCTGCACCACTGACGCCACCGTCGGCGCCTCCGGCGACCGCGTCACCCGCTTCCGGTGATCACGTCACCCGCTTCCGGTGATCTCGTCACCGGCCGCGTGCCGTGCCGGCCGCTCCCGGCAACCGCGTCACCGGGGTCCGGCGACCGCGTCACCCGTCCCCGACGGCCCGCATCCGGTCTCCGTCCGGTCACAGCTCTGATCACAGCCAAAGGATGTTCACCATGAAGCTCCGCAAGGTCACCGCCGCCTCGGCCACCGTCTTCGCCCTCGCCCTGACCGCCACCGCGTGCGGCGGCGACGGCGACGACAACGGCTCCTCCGGCGGCGGCGACAAGAAGATCACCGTCGGCATCAAGTTCGACCAGCCGGGCCTGGGCCAGAAGACCCCGCAGGGTTACGACGGCTTCGACGTGGACGTCGCCACGTACGTCGCCAAGAAGCTCGGCTACAGCGAGGACCAGATCGAGTGGCGCGAGTCGAAGAGCGCCGACCGCGAGACCATGCTCCAGCGCGGCGACGTCGACTTCATCGTCGCGACCTACTCGATCACCCCGCAGCGCCAGGAGAAGGTCGACTTCGCCGGCCCGTACCTGCTCGCCCACCAGGACGTGCTGATCCGCGCCGACGACGACTCGATCAAGTCGCCGGAGGACCTCAACAACAAGAAGCTGTGTTCGGTGGTCGGCTCCACCTCGGCGCAGAACGTCAAGGAGAAGCTGGCGCCCAAGGCCCAGCTCCAGACGTACCAGACGTACTCGGCCTGCCTGAACGGCCTCCAGAACGGCGCCATCGACGCGCTGACCACGGACGACTCCATCCTCGCCGGTTACGCCGCCCAGTCCCAGTTCAAGGGCAAGTTCAAGCTCGGCGGCTTCAAGATGACCAACGAGAACTACGGCATCGGCGTCAAGAAGGGCAGCGACCTCAAGGACAAGATCAACAAGGCCCTCGAGGACATGGTCGCCGACAAGTCCTGGGACAAGGCCGTCCAGGACAACTTCGGGCCGGCGAACTACAAGCACGAGCCCGCGCCGAAGATCGGCGACATCAAGAGCTGAGGCAGCGCCTGACAGGGTGCGCCGCCCTGCGCGAGGGGCGGCGCACCGGGGCGGGCATCCCTACACGCGGAAGCGCGGGAGATCGTGTTCGACTTTCTTGAAGGTTACGACCTGCTGGGAGCCTTCTGGACGACGGTGCAGCTGACTGTGCTCTCCGCCGTCGGCTCCCTGATCTGGGGCACCCTGCTGGCCGCCATGCGCGTCGGCCCGGTGCCGCTGATGCGCGGTTTCGGGACCGCCTACGTGAACATCGTGCGGAACATCCCGCTGACCGTGATCATCCTGTTCACGTCACTGGGCCTGAACCAGACCCTGGGCGTCAGCCTCGGCGCGGACGACTTCGAGACGATCAACTTCCGGCTCGCCGTGCTGGGTCTGATCCTCTACACCTCGGCCTTCGTCTGCGAGGCGCTGCGGTCCGGCATCAACACCGTGCCCGTCGGGCAGGCCGAGGCGGCCCGCGCCATCGGCCTCAGCTTCAGCCAGGTGCTCGGCCTGGTGGTGCTGCCGCAGGCGTTCCGCTCGTCCGTCGGCCCGCTGGCGAACGTCCTGATCGCCCTGACGAAGAACACCACGGTGGCCGCCGCCATCGGTGTGGCCGAGGCGGCCCTGCTGATGAAGGAGATGATCGAGAACGAGGCGGCCCTGCTGCTGATCGCCGCGATCTTCGCGTTCGGTTTCGTGTGTCTGACGCTGCCGACCGGCCTGATCCTGGGCTGGGTGGGCAAGAAGGTGGCGGTGAAGCGATGAGCTCCGTTCTCTACGACGCCCAGGGCCCGCGCGCCAAGCGGCGCAACGTCCTGTTCACGGTCGTCTTCCTGGTCGCCCTGGCGGCCCTGCTGTGGTGGGTGTACCGCTCCCTCGACGAGAAGCAGCAGCTCGACTGGGAGAAGTGGAAGCCGTTCCTCTCCGGCACCGAGGCCTGGTCCACGTACATCTGGCCGGGTCTGGTGAACACCCTGAAGGCCGCGGCGCTGTCCATGGTCATCGCGCTGCCGCTCGGCGCGGTCCTCGGCATCTCCCGTCTGTCGGACCACGCCTGGATCCGCGTGCCGGCCGCGATCGTGGTGGAGTTCTTCCGGGCCATCCCCGTGCTGGTCCTGATGATCTTCGGTCTCGCCCTCTTCGCCGAGTACACCGACGTCAGCACGGACGTCCGTCCGCTCTACGCGGTCATCACCGGCCTGGTCCTCTACAACGCCTCCGTCCTGGCGGAGATCGTCCGGGCGGGCATCCTGGCCCTGCCCAAGGGGCAGTCCGAGGCGGCCCTGGCGATCGGTATGCGCAAGGGTCAGGTGATGCGGGTCATCCTGCTGCCGCAGGCGGTCACCGCGATGCTCCCGGCCATCGTCAGCCAGCTCGTGGTGATCGTGAAGGACACCGCCCTGGGCGGCGCCGTCCTCACCTTCTCCGAACTGCTCTCCGCGGCCAGCACGATGAGCGCCTACTACGGCGCCAACACCATCGCCAGCTTCACGGTGGTGGCGGTGATCTTCATCGCGCTCAACTTCGCCCTCACGTCCTTCGCGAGCTGGCTGGAGCGGCGGCTGCGGCGGGCCAAGAAGTCGACCGGCGCGGTGCTCACGGCGGACGACAACCAGCCGAACGCCGGGGCGACCGCGGGTGGCGGCGTCTGACACCCGGTCACCTCACTTGACGCGACTGGGCGCACGGGGGGCAGTGGCATGATCGCCACTGCCCCCCGTCGCTTGACGCAAGCAGCGGCAATAGGTTGCATACGTTCTGTGACCGTGCACCCTGCTCCACCTCTGTGTTCACCTGCGTCCCTCACGTCACCACCACGGGCAGGGGGCGTCGCGCCGTGGACCCGGTGATCATCGCCGGAGCGGGGCCCGTCGGGCTCACGCTCGCCCTGGCGCTGGCGCGTCAGGAAGTGCCGTGCGTCGTCCTGGACGAGGGCCCGGGCAAGGACGAGCCGCGTCCCGCGCGCACCGCCGTCCTGCACGAGGACACCGCCGCCCTCCTGGAACGGCTCACCGGGCTGCCGCTCGCCGAGGCCGGGGCCCGCTGGGCCGGATGGCGGTCGATGCGGCGCAAGCAGGTGATGCGCGAGATCCGTTTCGGCGGCCCCGGCGATCCCGGCGACTTCGGCGACCACGACGGCACCGACGGCACCGATGGCTTCGGCGACGAGCCCGGGGGCGAACAGGACGGCGCCGCCGCCCCCGCTCCACTGCACATCGCCCAGCACGTGCTGACCGGTGCCCTGCGCGCCGCCCTCGCCCGCGAACCACTCGTCAAGATGGCCGTGGACAGCCGCCTGGACACCCTCGAGCAGGAGTCCTCCGGCGTCACGGCCCACGCCCGCGGCCCCAAGGGCACCTGGTGGCGCGGCAGTTACCTGGTCGGCTGCGACGGCCCCCGCTCCACCGTGCGCAAACTCCAGGACATCCGCTTCCCCGGCCGTACGGCGGTGGAACGGCACGCCGTGGCCGCGCTGCGCACGGAACTGCCGTGGCCGGGCGAGGCGTTGCTGCACCGGATGCCGCCGTGGCGCATGTCCGGCCCGTCGGCCGGGGAGGTCACCGCCCGCCCGCTGCCGGACGGGGTGTGGCGCCTGGACTGGCTGCTGCCGCCGGGCAAGGACCTGGTCACGCCGGAGCTGCTGGTCACCCGCATCCGCGAGACGCTGGCCGGCTGGAGCGGCGGGTCCACACCGGCGTACGACCTGCTCGACACCGGCGTCCACATCGTCCACCACCGGCTGGCCCGCCGCTGGCGCGTCGGCCGGGTCTTCCTCGCCGGGGACGCGGCCCATCTGCTGGGCGCGCTCGGCACGCAGGGCCTCGACGAGGGGCTGCGGGACGCCGGCAACCTCGCCTGGAAACTGGCCCTGGCCTGGCACCACGGCCCGCACGAGGCCCTCCTCGACAGCTACCAGGCGGAACGGCGCGCGGCCGTCGCCGCCCGGCTGCGCGCCGCCGACCAGGCACTGCCCCTGCTGCGCGGCGGCGGAGGGCTGCGCGCCCGCATGCCCGGCGCCGCCCGCGGGCACGACGCGCTGCTCACCGACGGCCACCTGGGGCGCGGCACCCTGGGCGCGCCCGCGACGTACGCCGATTCGCCGCTGGCACCTCCTCGCCTCGACGGAGAGGTGCCCGTGGACACACCGCCGGGTGCGCAGGTCACCGATGTGCGGGTCACGGCGGAGGACGGCACCTTCGTACGGCTGCGGGACCGGCTCGGCCGGGGGGCGCTGCTGGTGGTGCTGATCGCGCCGGGCACGGGTGTGTGGGAACGCAAGCACTGGGTGACCGCCGGCGTCATGCCCCGGCTGGCGGCGGCGGTGACCGCGCTGCCGTGCCGTGCCGAGCTGCTGGTCGCCGAGAGCTATCCCGGCGCCGCCGCCCACACGGTGCTGCTGGTACGGCCCGACGGCCACCTGGTCACGGCGCTGAGCGGGGTGCGCCCGGCCGACCTGTACACGGCGGCCGAGGCCGCGGTGGGCGGTGGCGCGGCGAAGGCCGCGGCCGGTGCGGGAGCCTCGGCCGGGACGGGCGCGTAGGCCGGTCCGCACCGGGCGGGTCGCGGCGGCGCGCGGAGCGGCGACGGCGGCTGCTCGCCGGGCTCGTCCCGGAAGGCACTCACCGTCGCCGTCCCTCCTTGCGGTGACGGTGAGTTGACCGTTCCTCACCGGCGTGGTGTACTCCGGATCATGACCGACACGTGTGTGCGCCTGTGGCGGAGGGTCCATATGGACCTCGTCCGCTATGCGGGCTGCGTGTGTCGCCCCTCCTGCTGAATTCGCCTCATCTCCTCTTCGCGCGCCGCTTGTGCGCATGCGCGCTTCTCCGGGCCTCCACTCCGTCGCCCGTCCGCGCCCGCACGCCTGCACGCCTGCACGCCGCCGCGCGCGTCTCCCGCGAACTCTCACCAGGACGGTAACCCGTGTCTGCGACCACTCCCGCATCCCCTGTCGTCTCCCCTCCCACGCAGGCCGATCTCCTCGGCTTCGCCCAGCGCGCCGCCGCCGATCCCGGGCTGATCGCCTCCCTCCCTCTCGACCCGCACGGCCGCACCTGGGTACGGCTCGACGGGCCCGGCGGCAGCGAGGCGTGGCTGATCGGCTGGCCGCCCGGCGCGGGCACCGGCTGGCACGACCACGCCGACTCCGCGGGCGCCTTCGTCACCGCCTCCGGCGAGCTCGTGGAGCACTCGCTCGCCGCCCGGCTGCCCACCGAGGGCTGGACGACGCTGGAGCTCACCGCCGGCATCGACCGGGAACGCCGGCTGGCGGCCGGACAAGGGCGGGCCTTCGGCCGGCACCACGTCCACGAGGTGCTCAACGACTCCCCCGACCGGCACGCCGTCTCCGTCCACGCCTACTACCCGCCGCTGCCCCGCATCCGCCGCTACAGCCGCACCGGTCCGGTGCTGCGCCTGGAGCAGGTCGAGCGCCCGGAGGACTGGCAGTGAGCGGCGGCACGACGGGCCGGGCGGCGGACGGGGCGAGCGCGCGGCCCACCGGGATCGACGCGCTGCTGGAGCGTGTGCGCCAAAGCTACGAACGGGTCGGGCCCCGAGAGGCGTACGAGGCGTCCCGGGCCGGTGCGGCACTGCTGGTCGACATCCGGTACGCGGCCCTGCGCGAGCGGGACGGCCTGCTCCCCGGAGCCGTCGTCGTCGAACGCAACGAACTGGAGTGGCGTCTCGATCCGCTGGGCAGCCACCGTCTCCCGCAGGCCACCCGTCACGACCTGCGCATCGTCGTCGTCTGCAACGAGGGATACGCCTCCAGCCTGGCGGCGGAGTCCCTGCACCGCCTGGGGCTGCGCCGGGCGACGGACCTGGCCGGAGGGTTCCAGGCGTGGCGGGCGGCGGGGTTGCCGGTGCTGGCGCCGTAGGGGGCAGGAGGGCGGAAGCACGGCCGGCCGACGGTCAGGGCCCGCACATGTCCCGGCGGAACCCTTGTCTCCGTGCATCTCGGTCTCAGTACACCTCGCCGTCGAGGAAGTCCGTGTCCTCGCCCTCCTCCTCCAGCGCCTGCCGCACGATCCTGAGGGCCATGCCCTCGGGGTAGCCCTTGCGGGCCAGCATGCCGGCGAGACGGCGGAGCCGTTTGTCACGGTCGAGGCCCCGGGTGGAGCGCAGTTTGCGGTCGACGAGTTCCCGCGCGGTGGCCTCCTCCTGCTCGGAGTCGAGCTGGGAGACGGCCTCGTCGATGAGGGTGGGATCGACGCCCTTGGTCCGCAGTTCCCGGGCCAGAGCCCGCCGGCCCAGGCCGCGGCCGTGGTGCCGGGACTCCACCCAGGCGTCCGCGAAGGCGCTGTCGTCGATCAGTCCGACCTCCTCGAACCGGGACAGCACCTCCTCCGCGGCGTCGTCCGGGATCTGCCGCTTGCGCAGGGCGTCGGCGAGCTGCTTCCGCGTGCGCGGGGTCCCGGTGAGCAGGCGCAGGCAGATCGCCCGTGCCTGCTCGACCGGGTCCCCCGGAGGTTCCCCCTTCCCGGCCCTCGACGAGGCAGGGTCACCTCCGTCCTGGGTGGGCGGCTCTCCGCGGCCTTGTCGGCGACGTCCTCGAGAGGCGCCGCCCGCGCCACGTGCCCGGCCGCCACCGCGACGCGCTCCTCCCCCACCGGGCGAACCGTCGCCGTACGCGGCGTCACCGTACGCGGTGTCGTCGTCCGGCCCCGCTTCGTCGCCGTACCAGCCGTCCGCGGACACGCGTGCGCCCGCCCGGAACGGGCCCCCTTCCGCCCCGTACGCGCGGTCGCCGGCCCCGGCGGCGGAGTCCCCGCCGTATCCGCCGCCGTCCGCCCCGGCGAAGCTCCCGTTCGCTCCCCCCTGCTCACGCGTGGCGGCGTCCTGGGAGATGTACTCGGCCCAGTCGGTCCGTCGTGTCACAGGTCAGCTCTTGGCCGCCGCGGCCTTGGGCTTGGTGGCCTTGGCGGTCGTCGGCGCGGGCACCGTCGCGGCGTCGGCCGGGGCGGTGGACACCGCCGCGTCCGCGCCCGGTTCGGCGGCCGGCTCCTCGGGTCGCACGCCGACGCCCAGCTTCTCCTTGATCTTCTTCTCGATCTCGTTGGCCAGGTCGGGGTTGTCCTTGAGGAAGTTGCGCGCGTTCTCCTTGCCCTGGCCGAGCTGGTCGCCCTCGTACGTGTACCAGGCGCCGGCCTTGCGGACGAAGCCGTGCTCCACGCCCATGTCGATCAGGCCGCCCTCGCGGCTGATGCCCTGGCCGTAGAGGATGTCGAACTCGGCCTGCTTGAAGGGCGGCGCGACCTTGTTCTTGACGACCTTGCAGCGGGTGCGGTTGCCGACCGCCTCCGTGCCGTCCTTCAGCGTCTCGATGCGGCGGATGTCGATGCGCACCGAGGCGTAGAACTTCAGCGCCCGGCCACCGGTCGTGGTCTCCGGGGAGCCGAACATCACACCGATCTTCTCGCGGAGCTGGTTGATGAAAATCGCGGTGGTCTTGGACTGGTTGAGCGCGCTGGTGATCTTCCGCAGGGCCTGGCTCATCAGGCGGGCCTGCAGACCGACGTGGCTGTCGCCCATCTCGCCCTCGATCTCCGCGCGCGGGACGAGCGCGGCGACGGAGTCGATGACGATGAGGTCGAGGGCGCCGGAGCGGACCAGCATGTCCACGATCTCCAGGGCCTGCTCGCCGTTGTCGGGCTGGGAGAGGATGAGGTTGTCGATGTCGACGCCGAGCTTCTTGGCGTACTCGGGGTCGAGGGCGTGCTCCGCGTCCACGAAGGCGACCTGGCCGCCGGCCTTCTGCGCGTTGGCCACGGCGTGCAGGGTCAGCGTGGTCTTACCGGAGGACTCCGGTCCGTAGATCTCCACCACACGGCCGCGGGGCAGACCGCCCACGCCGAGGGCCACGTCGAGCGCGGTCGACCCGGTCGGGATGACCTCGATGGGCTCCTTCGACCGCTCGCCCATGCGCATGACCGCGCCCTTGCCGAATTGCCGTTCAATCTGCGCGAGGGCGGCGTCCAGAGCCTTCTCGCGGTCGGTTCCTGCCATGGGTTCCACCCGGTTTGCTTGAGTCGATCGCTTCACGTCAAAGACGCTAACGCCTGCCACTGACAATGCGCCTCGACGCGAGCCGGGCCTGTGGATAACCCGGGTGCTTACCAGTCCAAAATCGGACGAAACACCCTCTCTCGAACCCGGCCACGACCTCTATAAGAATGGATGTTCGATTTTTGTGTCAAGCGCCTCACACGGCGCTCCAGGACCCGCGGCCACGCCCCGGCAACGGCCGGCCGCCGAGCCGCCACGCCGTCACCGCCCCCCCTGTCCGGGCAGGGGGAAGGGGGGAGGCCGACGCCTCAGGAGGAACCCTTCCCGGAGCCGCCGCCGCCCTTCCTCGACCTCACCGCTCCCGCCCCCGTGCCCACAGCTCCCGCACGCGCGTCAGCGGTCCCGGACCCGATCCGCGGTCCCGGCGCCCGTGGACACGAGGATCGTCGGTGACCTCGTACCGCTTCACGTACGCCCCGAGGAACGCCTGCAGGGTGGCGACCGCCGGAATGGCTATCAGTGCGCCGACGGCACCGAGGAGAGCCGTGCCCACGATGACCGAGCCGAAGGCGACCGCGGGATGGATGTCGACGGTCTTCGACGTCAGCTTGGGCTGCAGCACATAGTTCTCGAACTGCTGGTAGACCACGACGAAGGTCAGCACCCACAGCGCGTACCAGGGGTCGACCGTGAAGGCGATCAGCATGGGCAGGGCACCCGCGAGGTAGGTGCCGATGGTGGGGATGAACTGCGACACCAGCCCCACCCACACCGCCAGCACGGGCGCGTAGGGCACTTCCAGGACCTGCAGCAGGACGTAGTGCGCGATGCCGGAGATCAGCGCCATCAGACCGCGCGAGTACAGGTAACCGCCGGTCTTGTCCACCGCGATCTCCCACGCGCGCAGCACCTCGGCCTGCCGGGCGGGTGGCAGGACGGAGCACAGCGCACGCCGCAGCCGGGGGCCGTCCGCGGCGAAGTAGAACGAGAACAGCGTGATCGTCAGCAGCTGGAAGAGCCCGCCGAGGACCTGAGCGGACACGTCCAGAACACCGGTGGCGCTGTCCTGCACGTAGTTGCGCAGCCAGTCGGAGCGGAGCAGGCCCTCCTGGATGTCCACCCGTCTCAGCTCCGTGTGGAAGTGGGTGTTGATCCAGTTGATGACGGAGTCGAGATACTCCGGGAAGTCCTCGACCATCCTGACGATCTGGCCCGCGAGCATGGACCCGAGCAGGGTGACGAAGCCCGCGGCGGCGACCATCACGGCGAGGAAGACCAGACCGGTGGCCGCCCCCCGGCGCATCCCGCGCGCGGCCATCCAGCTCACCGCGGGCTCGATGGCCAGGGCCAGGAAGAAGGAGATGAGGATGTTGATCAGCAGACTGGTGAGCTGGTGGAAGGCCCAGCTGCCGAGCTGGAACACGGCATAGAGCGCGAGAGCCAGCACCATGGCGCGCGGCAGCCACCGCGGCATGCGAGCGTCCGGCCCGGTGGTGCTCCGGGCGGGCGGCGTCGGGCCGGGCGGAGGTGCGCTCTCGTCAGTGGGTGCCACGGACCAAGTCTCGCTCACGCCACCGACAGCCGATCGCCCTTCCGCGATCTTTGTAACCGATCAGCGCTTCTCCTGTGGCACGTTCATGACGGTGCACACCACACGCCACACGTCCTTGGCGTCCCAGCCGGCGTCCAGGGCCTGCCGCACCGTACGCCCGCCGAGCTCCGTCATCACGTGGTCGCGCGCGAAGGTGTCGGCGTAGCCGGGACCGAAGTGGTCCGCCATCCGCTGCCAGAAGACCGTCAACCGCATACCCCCAGTATCCCGCCCCTGGGAGTGGGTCTGAGCCCGGTCCGCCTGCCGGAACCGCTTTCCCCCTTACGGTCTGACCCATGGCCGAAACCGGAGCTTCCCCTCTGTCCCCGCTCGCTCGCGCCGAACGTTTCGTCTGGCTCACCGCGCGCGTACTGGAGCAGCGCCTCTTCGCCTTCCACTTCCGAGGTGGCGACGCCGGCCCGGTGGAGACGGCGCTGGACGCCTACCGCAACGAGGACGGCGGATACGGCCACGCACTGGAGCCCGACCTGCGCGGCCCGGTCAGCCAGCCGCTGCACACCGCGCACGCCCTGCGCGTCCTGGACGCCCTGGGGCGATGCGGCGGACAGCGCGTGGACCGCACCTGCCGCTACCTGACCGCCGTTTCCACCCCGGACGGAGCGCTTCCGGCCATCCATCCCAGCCAACGCGGCTATCCGACCGCCCCCTTCGTCCCCCTCGTGGACGATCCGCCCAGCGATCTCCTGGCCACCGGCCCGGTGGTCGGCGTGCTGCACCGCAACGCGGTGTGGCATGCCTGGCTCTTCCGCGCCACCGACTTCTGCTGGCAGAGGATCGAGTCACTGCGGACGAGCCACCCCTACGAGGTGGAGGCGGCCGTGGCCTTCCTGGACTCCGTCCCCGACCGCCCCCGCGCGCAGGCCGCCGCCGACCGTCTGGGCCGCCTGGTCCGCGAACAGCGTCTCGCCGCCCTCGACCCGGACCGGCTCGACCGGTACCCCGTCTCCCCCGGCTACGCCCCCGGCGAGCACCACTTCCCTCACGACTACGCGAAGACTCCGCGCTCCCTGGCCCGCGCGTGGTTCACGGACGACGAGATGAGACGCTCCCTGGACTTCCTCGCGGCCGCCCAGCAGGAGGACGGCGGCTGGCCGATCCGCTGGCGGCAGTGGGCCCCGGCCCCGGCCTTGGAAGCACGCCCCCTGGTGACGCTGGAGGCCCTGCGCACCCTCACGGCATACGGCCGTCCACTCGACTGACCTCACCTGTCACGCTCCGGCCCCACAGGCGCCCGCGGCGGGAAGGGACGTGCCGGGGGTGTCCGCCCGCAGCGGTCGGCGCGTCAATACGAGCACCTCTCCAGGCGGCCGATTCCGCGCCGCTCCGAGGACGGACACCCCGGCGCGGCCCGACCCACCCACCGCACCCGGCGCTACGCGCACCCCCACCGCACCCGCACACGCGCCGCAGGCACCACGGCGCACCCCACCGCACCCGCACACGCGCCGCAGGCACCCCACCCAGCCGACTCAGCCACACCACAGGCGCCCCCGCCCAGCCGGCTCAGCACCCCGCAGGCCCCGCCCCACCGCCGGAGGCCCCGCAGGCACGGCCACCCCGCCAAGCCGCCCTCCCCCACCCTCACCAGCACGACATCCGCCCAGCTCAGCCCGATTGTCAGTCCCCCGGTGCACGATGGACGCATGGTCAGCTCCGCACACCGGGCCCTGGACGGCTTCTCCCCCGCGACCCGCGGCTGGTTCACGGGCGCGTTCTCCGCACCCACCGCCGCCCAGGCCGGCGCGTGGCAGGCCATCCGGGAGGGCTCGGACGTGCTGGTGGTCGCCCCCACCGGCTCCGGAAAGACCCTCGCCGCCTTCCTCGCCGCCCTGGACCAGCTGGCCTCCACGCCTCCGCCCGCCGACCCGAAGAAGCGCTGCCGCGTCCTGTACATCTCCCCCCTGAAGGCCCTCGCCGTCGACGTCGAGCGCAACCTCCGCAGCCCTCTCACCGGCATCCGTCAGGAATCCGTCCGCCTGGGCCTGCCCGAGCCCGAGGTCAAGGTCGGCATCCGTTCCGGCGACACCCCGGCCGCCGAGCGCCGCGCGCTGTCCACCCGCCCCCCGGACATCCTGATCACCACTCCGGAGTCCCTGTTCCTGATGCTGACGTCGGCCACGCGCGACGCGCTGACCGGCATCGAGACGGTCATCCTCGACGAGGTGCACGCGGTGGCCGGCACCAAGCGCGGCGCCCACCTCGCGCTCTCCCTGGAGCGCCTCGACGAGCTGCTCCCCCGCCCGGCCCGCCGCATCGGCCTGTCGGCGACCGTCCGTCCGGTCGACGAGGTCGCCCGTTTCCTCTCCCCGCGCCGCAAGGTGGAGATCGTCCAGCCGGAGTCGGGCAAGGAGTTCGACCTCTCCGTCGTCGTCCCGGTCGAGGACTTGGGCGAGCTGAGCGGCTCCCCGGCCGCCGACGCCGCCGAGGGCGCGGAACGCCCCTCGATCTGGCCCCATGTGGAGGAGCGGATCGCGGACCTGGTCCAGGCCCACCGTTCCACGATCGTCTTCGCGAACTCCCGCCGCCTCGCGGAGCGCCTCTGCAACCGGCTCAACGAGATCGCCTACGAACGCGCGACCGGCGAACCCCTCGACGAGCACCACGCCCCCGCCGCGCTGATGGGCGGCTCCGGAGCCGCCCAGGGCGCGCCCGCGGTCATCGCCCGCGCCCACCACGGCTCGGTCTCCAAGGAGCAGCGCGCCCTCGTCGAGGAGGACCTCAAAGCGGGCCGCCTGCCCGCCGTGGTCGCCACCTCCAGCCTGGAGCTCGGCATCGACATGGGCGCGGTCGACCTCGTCGTCCAGGTGGAGTCCCCGCCCTCGGTCGCCTCCGGCCTGCAGCGCGTCGGCCGCGCCGGTCACCAGGTCGGCGCCGTCTCCACGGGCGTGGTCTTCCCGAAGTACCGCGGCGATCTCGTCCAGGCGGCCGTGGTCACCGAGCGGATGCGCTCCGGTGCCATCGAGTCCCTGAAGATCCCCGCCAACCCCCTGGACGTCCTGGCGCAGCAGCTGGTCGCGATGGCGTCGATGGACACCTGGCAGGTCGACGACCTGCTCGCCACCGTCCGCCGCGCCGCCCCCTTCGCCTCGCTGCCCGAGTCGGCGTTCACCGCCGTCCTGGACATGCTCGCGGGCCGCTACCCGTCCGACGCCTTCGCCGAGCTGCGCCCGCGCGTGGTGTGGGACCGCGTCGCCGGCACGGTCACCGGCCGCCCGGGAGCGCAGCGCCTGGCGGTCACCTCCGGGGGCACGATCCCCGACCGGGGACTCTTCGGGGTCTTCCTCGCGGGGGCCGACCCGAAGAAGGGCGGCGGCCGGGTCGGCGAGCTCGACGAAGAGATGGTGTACGAGTCTCGCGTGGGGGACGTGTTCACGCTGGGCACCACCTCCTGGCGCATCGAGGACATCACCCGCGACCGGGTCCTGGTCTCCCCCGCTCCGGGCGTCCCGGGCCGGCTGCCGTTCTGGAAGGGCGACCAGCTGGGCCGCCCGCTGGAGCTGGGCCGTGCGCTGGGCGCGTTCCTGCGCGAGGTCGGCTCCCTGCCGAAGGAGGACGCCCGCCTGCGCCTCCTCGCGGCGGGCCTGGACGCCTGGGCGGCCGGCAACGTGCTGTCCTACCTCGACGAGCAGCGCGAGGCGTGCGGCCACGTCCCGGACGACCGGACGATCGTCGTGGAACGGTTCCGCGACGAGCTCGGCGACTGGCGGGTGGTCGTGCACTCCCCGTTCGGTGCCCAGGTCCACGCCCCCTGGGCCCTTGCCCTCGGCGCCCGGCTGTCCGAGCGGTACGGGATGGACGCGCAGGTCATGCACGCCGACGACGGCATCGTGCTGCGGCTGCCGGACGCCGATCTGATGGGTCTGGACCTGCTCGATCAGGACCTGCCGGCCCAGGAGCCGGCGAGGGCCGGCACGGAGTACGACGCGGACCAGGCGCCCGTGGGCGCGGCCGACGTCGTCTTCGACAAGGGCGAGGTCGACCGGATCGTCACCGACCAGGTGGGCGGCTCGGCCCTGTTCGCCGCCCGTTTCCGGGAGTGCGCCGCCCGCGCGCTGCTGCTGCCGCGCCGCAACCCCGGCAAGCGCACCCCGCTGTGGCAGCAGCGTCAGCGCGCCGCCCAGCTGCTGGAGGTGGCGAGCGAGTACGGATCGTTCCCGATCGTCCTGGAGGCGGTCCGCGAGTGCCTCCAGGACGTCTTCGACGTCCCCGGCCTGGTCGAGCTGATGGGTGACCTGGAGTCCCGCAAGGTGCGCCTGGTCGAGGTCACCACGCCGGAGCCGTCCCCCTTCGCCCGTTCCCTCCTCTTCGGTTACGTCGCCCAGTTCCTCTACGAGGGCGACTCCCCGCTCGCCGAGCGGCGCGCCGCCGCCCTCTCCCTCGACTCGCGGCTGCTGGCCGAGCTGCTCGGCCAGGCGGAGCTGCGCGAGCTGCTCGACGCGGACGTGCTGACGGAGCTGGAGCGCGAGCTGCAGTGGCTCACCGAGGACCGCCGTGTGAAGGACGTGGAGGGCGTGGCGGACGTGCTGCGGGTGCTCGGCCCGCTGACGGACGCCGAGCTGGCCGAGCGGGGCGCCGCACCGGGGTGGGCCGAGGAGCTGGCCGCCGCCCGCCGCGCGATCCGGGTCCGTATCGCCGGCGCGGAACACTGGGCGGCGGTCGAGGACGCGGGCCGGATGCGGGACGCGCTGGGCACGGCGCTTCCGGTCGGTGTCCCGGAAGCCTTCACCGAGCCGGTCAAGGACCCGCTCGGCGACCTGCTCGCCCGCTACGCCCGCACCCACGGCCCGTTCACCTCGGCCACGGCGGCGTCCCGCTTCGGCCTGGGCGTGGCCGTCACGGAAGGCGCCCTGCACCGGCTCGCGGCGACGGGCAGGATCGTCCAGGGCGAGTTCCACCCGGCCGGCATCGGCCAGGAGTGGTGCGACGCGGCCGTACTGCGCCGGCTGCGCCGCCGTTCCCTGGCCGCGCTGCGGCACGAGCTGGAGCCGGTGCCACCGGCCGCGCTCGCCCAGTTCCTGCCCCAGTGGCAGCACATCGGCAAGGGTCACGCGCTGCGCGGCATCGACGGTCTGGTGCGCGCAATCGAGCAGTTGCAGGGGGCCGCCGTGCCCGCTTCCGCTCTGGAGAAGCTGGTCCTTCCCTCCCGGGTGGCGCACTACACCCCCGCGATGCTCGACGAGCTGACCGCCGCCGGTGAGGTGGTGTGGGCCGGAGCCGGCTCGCTTCCCGGAAAGGACGGCTGGGTCTCCCTCTACCTGGCGGACGCGGCCCCGCTGCTCCTGCCGCCCCCGCACCCGCTGGAGCTCACCGCGCTCCACCAGTCGGTGCTCGACACCCTCTCCGGCGGCTACGGCCTGTTCTTCCGCCAGATCGCCGACCAGGTCCGCGCCACCACCCACCCCGACGTCACCGACCCCCAGCTCGCCGATGCCCTGTGGGACCTGGCCTGGTCGGGGCGGCTGACGAACGACACGCTCGCGCCCCTGCGCTCCCTGCTGGGCTCGGGCCGCACCGCGGGCTCCACGGCCCACCGTGCCCGGCGCACGGTGCCGCGGGGGCGCTATGGCTCCCTGACGGCCGCGGCCCGCCCAGCCTCCCGCAGCGGCCCGCCGACCGTCGCCGGCCGCTGGTCGCTCCTCCCCGCCCGGGAGGCCGACGCCACGGTGCGCGCCCATGCCCTGGCCCGCACGCTCCTGGACCGGCACGGCGTGGTGACCCGGGGCGCCGTCGCGGCCGAGGGTGTGGAGGGCGGCTTCTCGGCGGCGTACCGCGTCCTGTCGGTGTTCGAGGAGAGCGGTCAGGCGCGGCGCGGCTATGTGGTCGAGGGGCTCGGCGCCGCGCAGTTCGCCATGGACGGAGCCGTGGACCGCCTGCGTGCCGTGGCCAACGCCCGGGACCGCGGCGACACCCTGCCGGGCCCCGGCTTCACCGACGGCGCCCCGGGGAGCTACGGCCTGCCCGCCGGCTCCCCCGCCGAAGACTTCGGCGCCTTCGACGCCCCCCTCACCGACTCCCCGTACCCCCTCGACCGGCTCACCCCCGGCGACTACGTCTCCCCCCGCGACTACGACGCACCGGGTGCGGGCGGCCCCCGCGGTGGCGCTCCCCGGCACGCCATGGGCGCCCCGTGGGGCGCCCACGCACACGATCGCCCCGGCCACCGGCCCGGCGGCCGGCCCGCCCCCGCCTCCCGGGCGGTCGTCCTGGCCGCCGCCGACCCGGCCAACGCCTACGGCGCCGCACTCGCCTGGCCCGAGCCCCCGGCCGGCGCGGGGCACAAGCCCGGCCGCAAGGCGGGTTCCCTGGTCGTGCTCGTCGACGGCGAGCTGACGCTGTACATGGAACGCGGCGGCAAGACGCTGCTGGCGTGGCCCTCGGCCCCGGACGAGCACGCCGTTGACGACCTCCGCCTGCACGCGGCCGCACAGGCGCTCGCCGCGGCCGCCCGCGAGGGATCCCTCGGCACGGTCACGGTGGAGCGCGTCAACGGTGCCGCCGCGCTGACCTCCCCGTTCGGCGCCCTCCTGGAAGCGGCGGGTTTCATCGCCACGCCGCGCGGCCTGCGCCTGCGGGCCTGACCATGGCCAGAGCGACGTAGCGCTTGCGCGCCTGCCGCGCGGCCTGCGTCTGCGGGCCCGACGGCGCGGTCCTCACACCGGCCGGCGCGGCCCGCCGTCGCGCTCTTCCGCCGTGTCACCCTGGATCCATGCCCGAAGGAGACACGGTCTGGCAGACCGCGCGACGGCTGCACGACGCCCTCGCGGGCAAGGTGCTGACCCACAGCGATCTCCGGGTGCCCCGCTACGCCACCGTCGACCTCACCGGCCGCGAACTCCTGGCCGTCGTCCCGCGCGGCAAGCACCTGCTCATGCGTATCGAGGGCGGTCTGACGCTGCACTCCCATCTCCGGATGGACGGCGCATGGAGGGTGTTCGCCCCCGGCCGGCGCTGGAGCGGCGGCCCCGCCCACCAGATCCGCGCGGTGCTCGGCAGCGCCGACCGCACGGCCGTCGGCTACCGCCTCCCCGTCCTGGAACTCCTGCGCACCGCCGACGAGCACCGCGCCGTCGGCCACCTCGGCCCGGACCTGCTGGGCGCGGACTGGGACCCGGAGCGGGCGCTGGCGAACCTGCTCGCCGACCCGGCACGCCCGATCGGCGAGGCCCTGCTCGACCAGCGCAACCTCGCCGGCATCGGCAACATCTACAAGTGCGAGCTCTGCTTCCTGCTCGGCGTCACGCCCTGGCTGCCGGTGGGCGAGCTGCCCACCGAACACGCCGCGATGCTCCCGGAGCTCGCCAGGAAACTCCTGGAAGCCAACCGTGACCGCCCGGCCCGCCGCACAACCGGCCGAAGCGGCCGGGACCCGAGCGGCCAGGACCTGTTCGTGTACGGCCGCGCACCCCGCCCCTGCCTGCGCTGCCGCTCCTGCGTCCGCGTCGCCGGCCAGGGCGACGGCTCCCGCGAACGTCCCACGTACTGGTGTCCCGGCTGCCAGTGGGGTCCCGCCCCGGCGCCACGGGGCCGGGACGGGGCCGGCTGACCGGGGTCAGGCGGTGAGCAGGGCGTCGATCTGGCCGACCGCCTGCTGCATCCCCTCGACCATCCCCATGTCGGCCAGCCGTTCCATGTCCTCGCGGGAGTCGAAGACCGAGCGCAGCTCCATCCGCGTCCCCCCGTCGTGTGCGGTGAGCCGCACGTGCGCCGTGGTGGTCGGCAGGTCCGTGCTCGGCGTTCCGTCCTGGTCGGCGAAGCCGTCGACGAACTCCAGAGAGGTCGGCGGGGTGACGGACGTGATCCGCCACCAGCCGCGGTACTTCTCGCCCTCGGGACCGGTCATGAAGTAGCTGACCTCGCCGCCCGCGGTCAGGTCGTGCTCCTCCACGGTCGCCGGGTAGCTCGGCGGACCCCACCAGCGCTCCAGCTGCCGCGGATCGGCCCACAGCTGCCACACCCGTTCGACCGGGGCGGCGAAGTCGGCGACCAGGGTGAGGGTCAGGTTGTCGAGGTCCTTGTCCACACGGGTGACACTCATCGTTTCTGTCCTTCCGTCGGGTTGTCCCCCTCGGGGCCGGGTTCCGGGGTGAGCAGCCGGGACATCCGTTCCACCCGTCCGCGCCACGCCGTCTCCAGTTCGTCGAGGGCCTGCCGCGCCCGGTCCACTGCCTCGGGCTCGGTGCGCACGAGCTGCTCCCGTCCGCGGCGCTGCTTGGTGACCAGGCCGGCCCGCTCCAGTACCGCCACGTGCTTCTGCACCGCGGCGAAACTCATCGGGTACCCCTCGGCCAGCCGTGACACGGACAGCTCCCCCTGCACGCAGCGGCGGAGGATGTCGCGCCGCGTGGCATCGGCCAGAGCGTGGAACAGGCGGTCCACGGCATCGTCCGCGACTCCATCTACAACCATTTGGTTGTACGTTAGCTCGCCGCGCGTCCGGTTGCAAAGAGACGGCACCGCTGTGCGGGAAACACCCGGCGCACAGAGGCGGCACACGACGCGAGAAATACGAGAAATACGAGGGACATGAGGGACGCGAGGAAGAAGAACACGACAGGCCACCGGAGAGACAGAAGAACACGGCAGGCGCTACGCCGGACCGGGACCACCGTCCGGCCGTCCCCGCGGCCCCTCCCGCCCGGCCCCACCCGCCCTCCAGGCCCGCCGCCACCGCCCCGCACCCACGGCGCCCGCCGCCCGCTCCTTCGGCGCGCAGTGCACCGGCAGCACACTCAGCCCCCACCCGCCGGCGGCGACCGCCCCCTCCACCACCCCGGCACCGGGCGCCACCGCGAGCCTCAGCACGGCCCACCACCACAGCGCGCCCAGCCCGAGTGCGACCCCCCGGCGCACGGTCCGCCCTGCCACGGCCACCACCTCCAGCCCCGCCGCCGCCCGGCCACACCACCTCCAGCCCCGCCGCCCGGCCACACCACCTCCGGCCGCACCACCTCCAGCCCCCCACCGTCCGGCCGCACCACCTCCGACCCCACCACCTCCGGCCCGGCGCCGACCGCCCGCTTCCCGGCCGGGGGCGGCGTCAACCGTTCTCGGCCTGGAACATCCAGTGGTGCTTCTCCAGATCCGCCGTGATCCGGATGAAGATGTCCTGGCTCACCGGATCCGGCTCGCCGGTGGCGGCGATCCGCTCCCGCATCCGCACGATCACCGCGCCCAGCGCGTCCACGAGGGTCCGCACCGCGGTCCCGTCGTCGACCCACCCCTCCGGTGTCACCCCGATGCCACTGCCGACGGCGACCGTCGCGGCGCGGCCGTCCGGCGGCACGCCGAGCGCCGCGGCGCGTTCCGCCACCGTGTCGGAGTGCGTGCGCGCGGTGCCGACCACCTCGTCGAGCTGAAGGTGCACGGACCGGAAGCGCGGCCCGACCACGTTCCAGTGGATCTGCTTCGCCACCAGCCCCAGGTCCACCAAGTCCACGAGGGCACCCTGCAGGGCCTCGGAGACGGTCTTCAGATTCGCGTCGGACAACGGGCTCTTCACGACGTACATCGGCACCTCCGCAGGCTCACCCCCCGCCACGTCCCTCCACGATGACCGCAGCACCGCGCCCCGGCAAACGCACCGGGATCAGTCACTCACCCACCGTCACCAGACAGGTCCGCCCATGCGAAAACCCCGGCCGGACCCCTCCGGTTCTCCCGGAGCGGCCCCGGCCGGGGCCTCGTACTTCTTCTCGGCCTGCTTGGCCCGCACCGGCGTCACATCGCGCACAGCGGACATGACGCGGGCCCGTGCCCGCCCTCAGGCGGCGACGACGTCCACCGCCTCGGCGGGCGCCTTGATGGTCACCCGCTCCGGTGGCACACCGGTCACCGACACGGAGCCCAGCATGGGACGAACCGGCGTGGGCACGGTATCGCTGGGGGTGGCAGCAGCAGACTGGGCCAGCTCGGCGAGGGCGAGCTCGTCGCTCACTTCCCGCATGAGCTCGGACATCCGTACGTCCAGCGCGTCGCAGATGGCGGCGAGCAGCTCGGAGGAAGCCTCCTTCTGCCCCCGCTCCACCTCGGAGAGATAGCCGAGCGAGACTCGGGCGGACGAGGAGACTTCGCGCAGAGTACGGCCCTGGCGCTGGCGCTGCCGACGCAGCACGTCACCCAGCAGGCGACGGAGCAGAATCATCGGTGGCTCCCTCCTCGGACCGCGTAGCCGCATCCTTCACGCCCCACCGTACCGCCTCGCGCCGCGGCCGTGCGGGGAGCGATGTCGTGTTCACTCAGGGCTGCAAACATCAAAACCCCCCGTTCCGTTCCGTATCCTGTGCCCGCTCATTCCCGGTCTGTTCGCCCGCGAGCTCCTTCAAAAGGAGTCCGAGCACGCTCCGTACACTCTCCATACGAATTTCCGCGCGGTCGCCGTTCAACCGCAGCGCCTCCACTTTTCCGCCCGGGGCGGAATCCCCAGCGGTTCCCCAGGGCCCGTCCACGGCCACGAACACCGTTCCGACGGGTTGTCCGTCCTGCGGGTCGGGACCGGCGACGCCCGTCGTCGCAATCCCCCAGTCGGCGCCGAGCGCCTTGCGCACACCGGCCGCCATCTGGGCCGCGACCTGCGCGTCCACCGCGCCTCGCGCGTCCAGCAGGGCCGCGTCCACGCCCAGCAACCGGTGCTTCAGCCCGGTCGCGTAGGCGGTGACCGACCCCAGGAAGACCCGGGACGCCCCGGGGACGGAGGTGATCTGCGCGGCGACGAGACCACCGGTCAGCGACTCGGCGACCGCGAGGGTCGCCCCCTTCACCGTGAGGAGTCGCACCACGTCGGCGGCCGGGGAACTCAAGCTTCCGTCTCCTTCAACGCCGCCCGGCGCTCGGCGATTCCCCGCCTGCGCAGCACGATGGCCTGCCTGATGTAGTCCAGTCCGGTCGCCACGGTCAGGACGACCGCCGCCGCCATCACCCAGAACCGCAGGGTCGCCAGGGGCCCCGTCAGCGCCAGCACGTACATCCCGACCGCCACGCCCTGGGTGAGCGTCTTCAGCTTGCCGCCGCGGCTGGCGGGGATGACGCCGTAGCGGATGACGAGGAAGCGCAGCAGGGTGATGCCGAGCTCCCGGCCGAGGATGACGGCGGTGACCCACCACGGCAGGTCGCCCAGCGCCGAGAGACAGATCAGCGCCGCCCCCATGATCGCCTTGTCGGCGATGGGATCGGCGATCTTCCCGAAGTCCGTGACCAGGTTGTACGTACGGGCCAGATGTCCGTCGAAGAGGTCGGTGATCATGGCGATGGCGAAGGCGGCCCAGGCCAGCGAGCGCCACGCCGGGTCGTACCCGCCGTCGGCGAGCATCAGCGCGACGAACCCCGGTACGAGGATCAGCCGGAGCATCGTCAGCAGGTTGGCGACGTTCCAGACGCTGGCCTGGTCGACGGCGGCAGCGGCCAGCTTCCCGCCGCGCGCCGGCTTCGCACCGCCCGGCGACTGCGCCTGCGCGGACGCGGCACCCTCACCGGGAACCCCGCCGTGAGCGGCCGTGCTCCCCGTCTCGTCCCCGGCACCGGAAGCACCACCGCTACCGCCACCCGGCACACCACCGGCCCCGGGCGCACCCTCGCCACCCGCCCCGGACACACCCGGCCCGGCGTCCCCGCCGTCAGCGGGAACACCGGCACCGGCCGCACGCCCTCCGGCCCTGCGCGCATCGGCCCCCCGCGCCACGGCGCCGCCCGGGACCGCACGCCCCGCCGTCACCGGCCCCGCCTGAGCGGCACCCGGCACCGCCCGCGCGCCGGCCCTCCGCGCACCGGAGGCGCCTCCTGCCGCGGACGCCGGGATTCCGGTCATCTGCCCGCCTCCTCACTCCACGCGAGCGAGCCCCGCAGCGGCTCGGCCACAAGGTCGACACCTTCCGTACCGACCACCTTCGCGTCGACCATAAGACCGGCGGTCAAACCTTCGCCGCTCGTGAGGAGTACCTGGCCGTCCGTCTCGGGCGCCTGGTGCGCCGCGCGCCCGTACACGCCCTCCTCGTCGTCCACGGACTCCACGAGCACCCGCACGGTCTCGCCCACGCGCTCCTCGGCCCGCTGCGAGACGAGCTCCTCGGCGAGGCGGGAGACCCGGGCCAGCCGCTCGGCGACGACCTCCTCGTCGAGCTTGTTCTCGTACGTCGCCGCCTCCGTGCCCTCCTCGTCGGAGTAGCCGAAGACGCCGATGGCGTCCAGCCGCGCGTGGTTCAGGAACCGCTCCAGCTCGGCGAGGTCGGCCTCGGACTCGCCGGGGAAGCCCACGATGAAGTTGGAGCGCACGCCGGCCTCGGGGGCCTTGCTCCGGATGGTGTCGAGCAGTTCCAGGAAGCGGTCGGTGTCGCCGAAGCGGCGCATCGCGCGCAGCACGCCGGGCGCGGAGTGCTGGAAGGACAGGTCGAAGTAGGGGGCGACCTTCGGCGTCGAGGTCAGGACGTCGATCAGCCCCGGGCGCATCTCGGCCGGCTGGAGGTAGCTGACGCGCACCCGCTCGATGCCGTCGACCTCGGCCAGCTCCGGCAGCAGCGCCTCCAGCAGGCGGATGTCGCCGAGGTCCTTGCCGTAGGAGGTGTTGTTCTCGGAGACCAGCATGATCTCCTTCACCCCCTGCTCGGCCAGCCACCGCGTCTCGTTCAGCACGTCGCTGGGGCGGCGCGAGATGAAGGAGCCGCGGAAGGAGGGGATGGCGCAGAACGAGCAGCGCCGGTCGCAGCCGGAGGCCAGCTTCACCGAGGCGACGGGGGAGCCGTCCAGGCGGCGGCGCAGCGGCGCGCGGGGGCCGGAGGCCGGGGCGAGGCCGTCGGGGAGGTCCTCGGGCGCGCCGTGGCCGGGCAGCGCCACCTCCTCCGAGACGGCCTGCCGCTCGACGGGGCTGATCGGCAGCAGCTTGCGCCGGTCGCGGGGGGTGTGCGCGGCGTGGATCCCGCCGTTCAGGATGGTCTGGAGGCGGTCGGAGATGTCGGTGTAGTCGTCGAAGCCGAGCACGCCGTCGGCCTCGGGAAGGGCCTCGGCGAGCTCCTTGCCGTACCGCTCGGCCATGCAGCCCACGGCCACCACGGCCTGCGTTCTGCCGTGGCCCTTGAGATCGTTGGCTTCCAGGAGGGCGTCGACGGAGTCCTTCTTGGCGGCTTCCACGAAGCCGCACGTGTTCACCACGGCGACGTCCGCGTCCGCGGCGTCCTCCACGAGCTGCCAGCCGTCCGCCTCCAAACGGCCTGCGAGCTCCTCGGAGTCCACCTCGTTACGGGCGCAGCCAAGGGTGACCAGTGCGACGGTACGGCGTTCAGGCATGGGCTCAAGAGTACTTCGTCCCGCTGACGGCCCACGTCGACGGGGTTGGCCGATCTTGGCCAACCCCGTACCCACTCGACCCTTCGAGCCGCTTATCCGACCTCGGGGTCACCCTTGGTGTACGTCAGCCGCTCCACGGCGCCCGGCCGGAAATCGTCCTGGATCTCCTTGCCGTTGACGTGCAGCCGGATGGCGCCGGCGTCCCCGAGGACGAGGTCGATCTTCGAGTTGTCCTGGAAGGTCTTGGTGTCGCCCTGTTCGAGCAGGCCGTCGAAGAGCAGCCGCCCGTTGTGGTCCTTGGCGGAGATCCAGCTGCGGCCGTCGGGGGCGCTCACCTGCACCGTCACCTTGTCCCGGGGCGCGGCGGCGATGGCGCTGTCGGTCGGGTCCGGCTTGGGGTCGGCGGGCTTCTTCGTCGCCCTGGCGCTGGGCGAGGCGGACGTGCCGGTCGTGGGCGTGGCCCCCTCGGCGACCTGCGCCTTGCCGCCGTCGTCGCCGCCCTTGACCATCGTGAACCCGACGAAGCCGATCACGACGACGATCGCGGCGACCATGGCCGCCGTCCAGTTCGGCCCGCGCCGCTCGG
This sequence comes from Streptomyces sp. NPDC006134, assembly GCF_040628835.1. Taxonomy (NCBI): domain Bacteria; kingdom Bacillati; phylum Actinomycetota; class Actinomycetes; order Kitasatosporales; family Streptomycetaceae; genus Streptomyces; species Streptomyces sp. NPDC006134. Next base: position 67,342 of record NZ_JBEXTV010000037.1, read on the forward strand.
GACGGATGCGTTCCGCTTCGAACAGCGGCGCGGCCGGGGTCGGCGCCGGCCGCCCGCCGCGTTCGGCGTCGTACCGGGCGATCAGCGGTTCCGGATCGAGGTGTACGGCCTTGGCCAGGGTCCGGATGTGGCCGCGGGCGTAGACGTCGCCGCCGCAGGGCGCGAAGTCGTCCGCCTCGATGGCGTGCACGATGGCGATACGGACCCGGGTGGCGGTGCTGATGTCGTCGACGGTCAGCCCGGCGGCGATACGCGCCTGCTGCAGGGCACGGCCGATGGAGGGGCGGGCTTCCTCGGAAACGTCTGCGAACGGACGCTCGTCTTCAGGGGAGTTGCCGATGGACACGGGGGCGCCTTTCGAGCGTATAGCCGCCTGTGCTGGACGTTCAGTCTAGGGGTGGTGCAAACGGGTGGGGCAACCGGGCGCCAGGACTTTGTACGCCATCGGAACGGCCCGGCACCCCGACGGTGGTCCACTGTTTGCCACTTTCCTCAACTTGACGTACACCGCGGGGAAACGGTTGCCCGATGATCCGCTACGGATGAGTCACGATCGCACACCCGTGCGCCCCGCCCGGCCCCGCGAGCGGGACGGCCGTCGTCCTCTCCGGTCCCCCTACCCTTCGGACTCCCCCCGGAGCAGGGCGAGCACGCCGTCCAGTTCGTCGGGTTTCACCAGGACGTCCCGTGCCTTGGACCCTTCGCTCGGCCCGACGATGTTGCGTGACTCCATCAGGTCCATCAGGCGCCCCGCCTTGGCGAAGCCGACGCGCAGCTTGCGCTGGAGCATGGACGTCGACCCGAACTGCGTGGAGACCACCAGTTCGGCCGCCTGGCACAGCAGGTCGAGGTCGTCGCCGATGTCCTCGTCGATCTCCTTCTTCTGCTTGCCGCCGACGACGACGTCCTCCCGGAAGACGGGCGTCATCTGCTCCTTGCAGTGCCGGACGACGGCCGCGACCTCCTCCTCGGTCACGAACGCGCCCTGCATGCGCGTGGGCTTGTTCGCGCCCATCGGCAGGAACAGCCCGTCGCCCTTGCCGATCAGCTTCTCGGCGCCGGGCTGGTCGAGGATGACCCGCGAGTCCGCCAGTGAGGAGGTGGCGAAGGCGAGCCGGGAGGGCACGTTGGCCTTGATCAGACCGGTGACGACGTCCACGGACGGCCGCTGCGTGGCGAGCACCAGGTGGATGCCGGCCGCGCGCGCGAGCTGCGTGATCCGCACGATGGCGTCCTCGACGTCGCGCGGCGCGACCATCATCAGGTCGGCCAGCTCGTCCACGATCACCAGCAGGTACGGATACGGCTGGAGCTCCCGCTCGCTGCCCTCCGGCGGCTTGACCTTCCCCTCGCGCACCGCGCGGTTGAAGTCGTCGATGTGCCGGTAGCCGTACGCCGCCAGGTCGTCGTAGCGCAGGTCCATCTCGCGGACGACCCACTGCAGCGCCTCGGCGGCCCGCTTGGGGTTGGTGATGATCGGCGTGATCAGGTGCGGGATGCCCTCGTACGCCGTCAGCTCCACGCGCTTGGGGTCGACCAGGATCATCCGGACGTCCTCGGGGGTCGCCCGCATCATGACCGAGGTGATCAGGCAGTTGATGCAGGACGACTTGCCGGAGCCGGTGGCGCCCGCGACCAGCATGTGCGGCATCTTCGCCAGCGAGTGCATGACGTAGCCGCCCTCGACGTCCTTGCCGAAGGCCACCAGCATCGGGTCGTCGTCCTCGGCGGACTCCGCCAGGCGCAGCACGTCCCCGAGGTTGACCATCTCCCGGTCGGTGTTGGGGATCTCGATGCCCACCGCCGACTTGCCGGGGATCGGCGAGATGATCCGCACGTCCGGGCTGGCGACGGCATAGGCGATGTTCTTCGTCAGCGCGGTGATCCGCTCGACCTTCACGGCGGGCCCGAGCTCGACCTCGTAGCGGGTGACCGTCGGCCCGCGCGTGAAGCCGGTGACGCGGGCGTCCACCTTGAACTCGGTGAAGACGGTGGTCAGCGCCTCCACGACCGCGTCGTTGGCGGCGCTGCGCGCCTTGCCGGGGCCCCCGCGCCGGAGGAGGTCCAGGGATGGCAGCGCGTAGGTGATGTCACCGGACAGCTGGAGCTGCTCGGCGCGCGGCGGCAGGTCGCGGGGCTCGGCGGGCGGGGTCTTGGTGAGGTCGGGGACCGCGCCCTTCGGCCGCTCCGGCCCGGGCTGCGGATGTTCCTGCTCCGGTCCGGGCCGCGGGTGTTCCCGCTCGGGCCGCGCGGCGGGTACGGGCGCCGGGGCCGGCACGGCCTGCTCGCGGTCCCCCACGCGCACGCCCTGGGTGAGGTCGGCGACCACCGGCGACGGCGGCATCCCGTGCAGCACCGCCCCGTCGAGGTCGGCGGCGGCTGCCGCGGCGATGTCCACGGCGTCCAGCGGCCGGTTCACGCCGGGCTGCGGCACGGCGGACCGCCGGGGGCGGCCGCGGCGCCGGGCCGGCGCCTCCTGCTCGGCGGCCTCGGCGTCGTACGCCGCCGGGGCCGGGCCGCGCCTGCGCGGTTTCGGCGGCAGCGCCTCACGCCACTGCTCCTCGTAGCGCTCGTCGTCCTCGGTGAACTCCTCGGCCGCGAGGTCGCGGACGAGGCCGAGGCGCACGCCGAGCAGCCGCAGCCGCTGCGGGACGGCGTTGACCGGGGTCGCCGTCACGACCAGCAGCCCGAAGACCGTCAGCAGCACGAGCAGCGGCACGGCCAGGACGTCGGTCATGGTGTACGACAGCGGGGTCGCCGCCGCCCAGCCGATGAGTCCGCCGGCGTCCCGTATGGCCTGCATGCCGGCGCTGCGGGCGGGCGAGCCGCAGGCGATGTGGACCTGGCCGAGCACGCCGATGACGAGCGCGGACAGGCCGATCACGATGCGGCCGTTGGCCTCGGGCTTCTCCGGGTGCCGGATGAAGCGCACGGCGATGACGGCGACCAGGATCGGCACGAGCAGGTCGAGCCGGCCGAACGCGCCGGTCACCAGGATCTCGACGAGATCGCCGACGGGGCCCTTCAGGTCGGCCCAGGTGCCCGCGGCGACGATCAGCGCGATGGCGAGCAGCAGCAGCGCGACGCCGTCCTTGCGGTGTGCCGGGTCGAGGTTCTTCGCGCCCTGCCCTATGCCGCGGAACACGGCGCCGACGGCGTGCGCGAGGCCCAGCCAGAGGGCGCGCGCGAGGCGGTACACACCGCTGGTGGGGCTGGGCGCCGGCGCGGGTGCGGGCTTCTTCGCCGCGGCCTTCCTGGCGGGTGCCTTCCGCGCGGGCGCCTTCTTCGCGGCGGGGGCCTTTTTCGCGGCGGCCTTCTTCGCCGGAGCCTTCGCGGGAGCGGCCGGCTTCTTCGCGGGCTGCTTCTTGGCTGCGGAAGGACGTGAGGCCATGGGTGTGAGGTTACCGGGGGAGGCGAGAGCGGACACGTGTGCCTCCGGCTTCACCCGTTCGTGTCGCCGTCGCGGCGGCGTGGGACTGACGTGCCGGGACGGGCGGGGAACACGCGCAGCTCACAGAGGGTCTGACGTGACCTCACGGCGTCACACCGGTACACGGTGCCCCAGGGCGTCCACCGCCCGGTACGGCACCGTCGGCGCCGTACCCGCGGTCCGCCCGGCCGCCGCGGCGTCAGGCCACCGGGATGTCAGTTCACCGCGGGCTGGCCGCCGGAGGTCCCCGGCTCCAGCGCGTCCAGGGCGCGCCGCAGTCCCGTGAGCTTGCGCTCCAGGTGGGCCGCCGTGGCCACCGCCGCCGCGTCCGTCGATTCGTCGCCCAGCTGCTTGGAGAGCGCCTCGGCCTGCTCCTCGACGGCCGCCAGCCGCGCCGACAGCTCCGCCAGCAGCCCGGCCGACTCCTTGGCCTCACCGTCCGCGGCCTTGCCGCCGCCCTCCAACTGCAGCCGCAGCAGCGCCGCCTGCTCCCGCAGCTGGCAGTTCTTCATGTACAGCTCGACGAAGACGGAGACCTTCGCGCGCAGCACCCACGGGTCGAACGGCTTGGAGATGTAGTCCACCGCGCCCGCCGCGTACCCGCGGAAGGTGTGGTGCGGGCCGTGGTTGATCGCGGTGAGGAAGATGATCGGGATGTCCCGGGTCCGCTCCCGCCGCTTGATGTGCGCGGCGGTCTCGAAACCGTCCATTCCCGGCATCTGGACATCCAGCAGAATGACCGCGAAATCGTCCGTGAGCAGTGCTTTGAGCGCTTCCTCCCCGGACGATGCCCGCACCAGCGTCTGATCGAGCGCCGAGAGGATCGCCTCCAGCGCCAGCAGATTCTCCGGCCGGTCATCGACCAGAGGAGGATCTTGGCCTTCTGCACCATGGCCCGCCCTCCTCGCCCCGGCGTGGGGCCTCCCCGGTCCACAGGACTTGGGGAGGCACCGGCGGGCGCCGCCCCAGAGGACGACTCCCTTGCGTCGCCCGTCCTTGTGCCGGTCATCGTAGCCGCACCCCGCTTGTCGCCACACCCTGTCACCGCGATGTCACTGTGCACGTAGCAGAAACGCGGCGGGAGACCAGAAGGTTCCCCGGATCCCGCACTTCTACACGGCTTCGCACACACCGGGTCGGCACCCGCGCGCGAAACCCCAAGATTCCCGCCGTGCACACACACCACGTCCGCACGCCGTCCCGAGGCGCCCCTCACTCCCCCCGCATCCACTGCTCCATCACCGACAGCAGGTGATCGGGGTCGACCGGCTTGGTCACGTAGTCGGAGGCACCCGACTCGATCGCCTTCTCGCGGTCGCCCTTCATCGCCTTGGCGGTCAGCGCGATGATCGGCAGCCCGGCGAACTGGGGCATCCGGCGGATCGCCGTGGTCGTCGCGTACCCATCCATCTCGGGCATCATGATGTCCATCAGGACGACCGCGACGTCCTCGTGCTGCTCCAGCACCTCGATGCCCTCCCGGCCGTTCTCGGCGTACAGCACGGACAGGCCGTGCTGCTCCAGGACGCTGGTGAGCGCGAACACGTTCCGGATGTCGTCGTCGACGATCAGCACCTTCTCGCCGCCGAACCGGATGGCCCGGTGCGGCCGCGGCGCCGCGTCCTGCTCCGCGCCCGGCCACTGCTCCGGCTGCGCGGGGCGCTGCGCCGGCTCCGGCAGCCCCCTGCGGCGGCGCCGGAACAGCATGCCGTCGTGGTGCGTCTCCTCGTACGGCTTGGCCTCGGCCGGCGTCTCGGTCCGCGCGTCCGCTGCCTCGGGCAGCTCGAAGGACCCGCCCGGGGAAGCCGCCGCTCCGCCCGCCTCCAGGGCCGGCGGGGCCGGCTGGTAGCCGTGCGGGGGCAGCTCGCTCGGGTGCAGTGGCAGGTACAGCGTGAACGTCGAGCCGCGGCCCGGCTCGCTCTGTGCGTGGATCTCGCCGCCGAGCAGCTGGGCGATCTCCCGCGAGATGGACAGGCCCAGGCCCGTACCGCCGTACTTGCGGCTGGTGGTGCCGTCGGCCTGCTTGAACGCCTCGAAGATCACCCGCATCTTGCTGGCCGCGATCCCGATGCCGGTGTCGGTCACCGAGAACGCGATCAGCGGCGCCTCCGGGCCGGTCAGCGAGCCGGCCTCCAGCAGCTGCTCCCGGATGGCCTGCGGGACGTCGTCACGGGCCGGCCGGATGACGAGCTCCACCGACCCGGAGTCGGTGAACTTCACCGCGTTGGACAGCAGGTTGCGCAGCACCTGCAGCAGCCGCTGCTCGTCGGTGTGCAGGGTGGCGGGCAGCTCCGGGGAGACCCGCACCGACAGGTCCAGGCCCTTCTCCGCGGTCAGCGGGCGGAAGGTGGCCTCCACGTAATCGACGAGCTGGACGAGGGCGATACGCGTCGGGGACACGTCCATCTTGCCCGCCTCGACCTTCGACAGGTCGAGGATGTCGTTGATGAGCTGCAGCAGGTCGGAGCCCGCGCCGTGGATGGTCTCGGCGAACTCGACCTGCTTCGGGGACAGGTTCCCCTCCGCGTTGTCCGCCAGCAACTTGGCCAGGATCAGCAGGGAGTTGAGCGGCGTGCGCAACTCGTGCGACATGTTGGCGAGGAACTCGCTCTTGTAGCGCATGGAGACCGCGAGCTGCTCGGCACGCTCCTCCAGGACCTGCCGCGCCTCCTCGATCTCGGTGTTCTTCACCTCGATGTCGCGGTTCTGCCGCGCCAGCAGCTCCGCCTTCTCCTCCAGTTCGGCGTTGGACGCCTGCAGCGCCTTCTGCCGCTGCTCCAACTCCGCCGACCGCTCGCGCAGTTGCTCGGTCAGCTCCTGCGACTGCTTCAGCAGCTGCTCGGTCTTGGTGTTGACCGAGATGGTGTTGACGCTGGTCGCGATCATCTCGGCGATCTGGTTGAGGAAGTCCTTCTGGATCTGCGTGAACGGCGTGAAGGACGCCAGCTCGATGACGCCGAGCACCTTCCCCTCGAAGACCACCGGCAACACGATCACCTGCGCGGGCGGCGCCTCGCCGAGCCCGGAGGAGATCTTCAGGTAGCCGCTCGGCGCGTTCTCCACGAGGATGGTGCGCTTCTCGTGGGCGGCCGTGCCGACCAGTCCCTCACCCGGCCGGAACGACGTCGGCATGGAACCCATCGAGTAGCCGTACGACCCGAGCATCCGCAGCTCGTACTGGTCGTCGTGGGCCACGCCGACCTCCTGGTTGTCGGCGAGCGGCATCGCGAGGAAGAACGCGCCGTGCTGTGCGGACACCACCGGCGTGAGCTCGCTCATGATCAGCGAAGCCACGTCCTCCAGGTCCCGGCGGCCCTGCATCAGCGCCGAGATACGGGCCAGGTTGCCCTTGAGCCAGTCCTGCTCCTTGTTGGCGATCGTGGTGTCGCGCAGATTGGCGATCATCTTGTTGATGTAGTCCTGAAGCTCCTGGATCTCGCCCGCGGCATCCACGTCGATCTTCAGGTTCAGGTCGCCGCGGGTCACCGCGGTCGCCACGCGCGCGATGGCGCGCACCTGCCGGGTCAGGTTCCCGGCCATCTCGTTCACGGACTCCGTCAGGTCCCGCCAGGTGCCGTCGACGTCCCGCACCCGCGCCTGGCCGCCGAGCTGGCCCTCGGTGCCCACCTCACGGGCCACGCGCGTGACCTCCTCGGCGAAGGACGACAGCTGGTCGACCATCGTGTTGATGGTCGTCTTCAGCTCCAGGATCTCCCCGCGCGCGTCGATGTCGATCTTCTTGGTCAGGTCGCCCTTGGCGATCGCGGTCGTGACCATCGCGATGTTGCGCACCTGACCGGTCAGGTTGGACGCCATCTGGTTCACCGACTCGGTGAGGTCCTTCCACGTACCGGCCACACCGGGCACGTGCGCCTGACCGCCGAGGATGCCGTCCGTGCCCACCTCGCGAGCCACCTTGGTGACCTGGTCGGCGAACGAACTCAGCGTCTTGACCATCGTGTTGAACGTGTCCGCGAGCTGCGCGACCTCGCCGCGCGCCTCGATCGTCACCGTCCGCGTCAGATCGCCGTTGGCGACGGCCGCGGCCACCTGGGAGATGTTCCGCACCTGGACGGTGAGGTTCTTCGCCATCAGGTTGACGTTGTCGCTGAGGTCCTTCCAGATGCCCGTGACACCGGGCACGTGCGCCTGGCCGCCCAGGATGCCCTCGGTGCCCACCTCGCGGGCCACCCGGGTCACCTGCTCCGCGAACGACGACAGCTGGTCGACCATCGTGTTGACGGTGGTGACCAGCTCCAGGATCTCGCCCTTGGCGTCGACGGTGATCTTCTTCGACAGATCGCCCTTGGCGACCGCGGTCGTCACCTCGGCGATGTTGCGCACCTGCAGGGTCAGGTTGTTCGCCATGCCGTTGACGGACTGGGTGAGGTCCTTCCAGGTGCCGGAGACGCCCTGCACCTCGGCCTGGCCGCCCAGGATGCCCTCCGTACCCACCTCACGGGCCACCCGCGTGACCTCCTGGGCGAAGGAGGACAGCTGGTCGACCATCGTGTTCAGGGTGTTCTTCAGCTCCAGGATCTCCCCGCGCGCGTCCACGGTGATCTTCTGGGAGAGGTCGCCCCGGGCCACCGCGGTCGCCACCTGCGCGATGTTGCGCACCTGCGCGGTGAGGTTCCCGGCCATGCCGTTCACCGAGTCGGTCAGGTCACGCCACACCCCGGCGACGCCCGGCACCTGCGCCTGACCACCCAGCCGGCCCTCCGTACCCACCTCACGGGCCACCCGCGTGACCTGCTCGGCGAACGCGGAGAGCTGGTCCACCATCGTGTTGATGGTGTTCTTCAGCTCCAGGATCTCCCCGCGCGCGTCGACGTCGATCTTCTGGGAGAGGTCACCGCGCGCCACGGCCGTCGTCACCTGCGCGATCTGCCGCACCTGGGAGGTCAGGTTCCCCGCCATGAAGTTGACGGAGTCCGTCAGCTCCTTCCACGTACCCGACACCCCGTCGACGCGCGCCTGACCGCCGAGCCGGCCCTCCGTGCCCACGTCCCGCGCCATCCGCGTCACCTGGTCGGCGAAGCTGGAGAGCTGGTCCACCATCGTGTTGACGGTGTTCTTCAGCTGGAGCATCTCGCCGGACACGTCCACGGTGACCTTCTGCGACAGGTCACCGTTGGCCACCGCCGTCGTCACCTGGGCGATGTTGCGCACCTGCCCGGTGAGGTTGCGGAACGCCGTGTTCACCGAGTCCGTCAGGTCCTTCCAGGTCCCCGCCGCCCCCGGCACCTGCGCCTGGCCGCCCAGCTCGCCCTCGACACCGACCTCCCGCGCCACCCGCGTGACCTCGGCACCGAACGCGGAGAGCTGGTCCACCATCGTGTTGACGGTGTTCTTCAGCTCCAGCATCTCGCCCGCGACGTCGACCGTGACCTTCTGCGACAGGTCGCCGTTGGCCACCGCCGTCGTCACGGCGGCGATGTCCCGCACCTGAGTGGTCAGGTTCCGGAAGACCGTGTTGACCGAGTCCGTCAGGTCCTTCCAGATGCCGGCCGCGCCCGGCACGTTCGCCTGGCCGCCCAGCCGCCCCTCGGCACCGACCTCGTTGGCCACCCGCGTGACCTCGTCCGCGAAGATCCGCAGCGTCTCGGTCATCTGGTTGATGGTCTCGGCGAGCTGCGCCACCTCACCGCGCGCCGGCACGGTCACCTTCCGCGACAGGTCACCGTTGGCGACCGCGGTCGTCACCTCCGCGATCCCGCGCACCTGCGCGGTCAGGTTCCCCGCCATGGTGTTGACGGAGTCGGTCAGCTCCTTCCACACCCCGGCGACCCCCGGCACCCGGGCCTGCCCGCCCAGCGCGCCCTCGGTGCCCACCTCGCGCGCGACCCGCGTCACCTCGGAGGAGAACGCGGAGAGCTGGTCCACCATCGTGTTGACGGTGTTCTTCAGCTCCAGCATCTCCCCGGCCACGTGAACCGTGACCTTCCGGGACAGATCCCCCTTGGCGACCGCGGTCGTCACCAGCGCGATGTCCCGCACCTGGGCCGTCAGCCGGTGCGCCATCGTGTTGACCGAGTCCGTGAGGTCCTTCCACGAACCGGACATCCCGCGCACCCGGGCCTGCCCGCCCAGCTTGCCCTGCGTGCCCACCTCACTGGCCACCCGCGTGACCTCGTCGGTGAACGTCGACAACTGGTCGACCAGGTTGTTCACGGTCCGCGCGACCTTCAGGAACTCCCCGCGCAGCGGATGCCCCGACACCCCCTCCGCCGCCTGCGTCCGCAGCTCCATCCGCGGCGACAGATCACCCTCCGCCACCGCCGACAGCACCCGGCTCACCTCGGAGACCGGCCACACCAGATCGTCGACGAGCGCGTTCGAGTGGTCGATGGCGGCCGCCCACGACCCCTCGCAGGCGCCGGTCTCCAGCCGCTCCGTGAGTTTTCCCTCACGCCCCACCATGCGCCGCACCCGCGCGAGCTCACCGGTCAGATGCAGATTGCGGTCGGCGACCTCGTTGAACACGGCCGCGATCTCCGACATCACGCCGTCGCCGGTCACCGTGAGCCGCTTGCGGAAGTTCCCGTCCCGCATCGACACCAGAGCCGCGAGCAGCCGGTTCAGGGAGGCCGTGTCCACCACGGTGGTCCCGTTGCGCGGTGTGCGCCGGTTGCTCAGGGACGGTCCGCCTTTCGCACGCGCCTTCGTGCCCCGCGCCGCTGCGCCAGACTCCACTGTGTCCCTCCCGCAGGGGTCGACCATTACTGCTGTGCCCTGGTACAACCGCTCGGCGTACCGGTTACTACTGCGTACATCCCGTACTGCTGTGCATCCCTGCCCAGTCCTCCGGGCCGTCTCCCAGGGCTGCTGCCCGCGGACGCGCGGGCCACTCGGTCCGCCCGGACCTCCACAGGAAGCCTGCCCAGTGTTTCACCCCGGCCGAACCAGGCCATAACAGTTCGGCAGCTTCGCACATCGTCCGCACACCCTCCGGGCGGAAACACTGCGGACCGGCATCCGCATGGACGGCGAAGGTAAGTAACCTTGCATGCGGCTGTCCAGCCGCACCGGTCCGTCCGGCCTGGGCGGTGGCACGAGAACGAGCGGGCATCGGAGGGGCGGCCGCAGATGACCACCGGAGTGATCCCCGGGGCACAGCCCCCGGACCCCCAGCCGACGGGCATGCCGCAGCAGCGGCAGGAACCGGCCGGCGGCGAAGCCCTGCACGTCGAGGAAGCGTCGAGGAGTTCCGTGATCACCGCGCGCGCGGCCGCCAGCTTCGAGCCCGTCGGACGATCGGTCGCCGGCGCCCGCTCCTTCGTCCGCGACACCCTCCAGGGCTGGGGCTTCGCCGACATCGTCGACGACGCCGTCGTTCTCACCAGCGAACTGGTCACCAACGCCGTGGTGCACGCCGGCACCTCCGCCGACGTCCTGTGCCTGCGCACCGGCGAAGGCGTGCGGATCGAGGTGGCCGACCGCTACCCCGAGCGCGAGGTGCCCCTCCAGGAGGCGGCCGTCAGCATGGGCAGCCCCGACCGCGAGGGCGGACGCGGCCTCCAGCTGTGCGCGGCCCTCGCCGACCGCTGGGGCGTGGAGTACACGCCGACGCACAAGAACGTCTGGTTCCAACTCGCCCCGCCCGAGCGGCAGGTCGGCACCCGTTCCGCGGGCCCCTGCCTCCCGGCCGACCTCCTCCCCCTCGCCGACGGCCGGATCCGCGTCGCCGTCGTCCAGATCGACCGCGCCGGCGCCATCACCTCCTGGAACGAGGACGCCGAGGAGCTCTTCGGCTACGCGGCCGAACAGGTCACCGGCAAGCCCCTCGCCGACCTCGCTGCCTGGCCGCACACCCCGGGCACCAGCACCGGCATCGCCGAGGCCCTCCAGCTCTCCCGCTGGGAGGGCACCTACGGCATCCGCGGCGCCAACGGCCGCGTGACCCCGGTGTACGCCTCCCACCTCCGCGTCCGCGACACCGGCGGCGAACCCTCCACGGTCTGCCTCCTCGTCCGGGACCACGAACGCGCCGTTCTGCAGACCCCGTTGCGCGCCCCCGTCACCGACACGAACGCCTCCTCGGACGGCCCGAGCACCGACCCGTTCGAGGTGTTCATCGGCTCGCCCGCACCGGACGACCTGGACGGCCTCCTCCAGCGCACGGTGGAACGCGCCCGCGACATGCTCGACGGCGACGCCGCCTTCCTCCTGCTGGCCACCGACGACGAGACGGAACTGGAGGTCCGCGCCTCCACCGGCCTGCCCTCCGCCCGCCAGCGCTTCGCCCGCGTCCCCGTCGAGGCAGGACCCGGCCGCTACGGCTCGGCCCGCATGCCCGCCGTCCACGACGACCTGGCGGCCGTCCCCGGCGCCGTACCGCTGCTCAACGGCACGGGCATGCGCTCGGTCGTCACGGTCCCGCTCAAGGTCGAGGGCCGCCTCACCGGTTCCCTCGGCGTCGCCGCCGAGGCCCCCGGCCGCTACTCCAACGAAGAGGCCCTGCGCCTCCAGTTCGCCGCCGACCGCATCGCGCTCGCCGTCGAGTCGGCCCGCCTGGGCGAACTGGAACGCCTGCGCCGCGGCTCCCTCAGCTTCCTCGTCGAGGCCTCCGACCTCCTCGCCGGCACCCTCGACCGCGACCAGACCCTGGCCCTGATGGCCCAGATGACCGTCCCGACCCTGGCCACCTGGTGCGCCGTCTACACCATCGCCGACCAGGCCTCCGAGCCCTACCTCTCCTACGTCCTGCACGAGGACGAGGACCTCATCGACGGCATCAAGTCCCTGCTGTCCAAGGTCCCCCCGCCCGACCCGGTGCCCACCCCGGGCGCCCGCGTCTGGACCGCCCCCGGCGAGGTGGCCCACCAGGCGGCACTGCGCACCTCCATGCGTAGCCTCGGCCTCAGCTCGGGCCCGCCCCACCAGGTCACGCCCGGCATCGGCCCCACCCTCGCCACCGCCGCCGCGGTCGGCGGCGAGACGGTCGTCCTCCCCCTGGTCGCCCGCAACCGCGTCATCGGCATGCTCACCCTCGGCAAGCCGACCGACGAGCACTTCCGCCAGGAGATCCTCGAACTGGCCGAGGACCTCTCCCGCCGCGCCGCCCTGGCCCTGGACAACGCCCGCCTGTACTCGGAGCGCACGGCCATCAGCCAGGCCCTCCAGCGCAGCCTCCTGCCGCCCGGGCTCCCTCAGATCGACGGCGTCGAGGTCGAGGTCATCTACCGCGCGGCCGGCGAGGGCAACGAGGTCGGCGGCGACTTCTACGACCTCTTCCCCATCCGCGACGGCGCCTACGGCTTCGCCATCGGCGACGTCTGCGGTACGGGCCCGAACGCGGCGGCCGTCACGGGCCTGGCCCGCCACGCCCTGCGCCTCCTCGCCCGCGAGGGCCTCAGCGGCCCGGCGGTCCTGGAGCGCCTGAACTCCGCGATCCTCGACGAGGGCGCCCGCAGCCGCTTCCTGACCCTCCTGTACGGCGAACTGCGCCCGCAGGAGGACGGCGGTGCGGAACTGAAGGTGGTGTGCGCCGGCCACCCCCTCCCGCTGCGCCTGCGCCAGGACGGCACGGTCGAACCTGCCGCCGAACCCCAGCCGCTCCTCGGCGTCATCGAAGACCTGGAACTGTACGAGCAGACGGTCACCCTCGCCCCGGGCGACGTCCTGCTCTGCGTCACGGACGGCGTCACCGAACGCCGCGAGGGCAGCCGCATGCTGGGCGACGACGGCCTCGCCGACGTCCTCACCACCTGCACGGGCCTGACGGCGGGCGCGGTGGCGGCCCGCATCATGCGCGCGGTGGAACGCTTCGCTTCGGACGCCCCGTCGGACGACATGGCCATCCTCGCGATGCGCGTGCCGGAGCCCCACCAGGATTAGTCCGCGTCAGCGACGCCCGGCGCCACCGGGCCCGAGAGGGGAACTCTGCCGACGACCCGTGCCTCCCGCGCGGAAAACGGCCGGGAAACAGCGGGCCGAAGGATCACCGGCCCACGGGCGGGCGGCCGACTCTGGATATCGCCACGCTCCCGCCGGAGACCATCACCCCAGGTCAGACAGAAGTGCCCGGAGGGAAGCTCGTGGGGCGTGGGCCAAGTCCCCTGGAAAGGAGCGGCCGTTTCCAGGCAGGCACCCAGTTCCTCGAACAGCTCGGTCAGGCTCGACGCCCACACGACCGCGTCACAGCCCGAGCCGATGCCCATCTCGTAGACGTGTCCGTAGGCGGGACCGGGATGGTGGTCCACGAAGACGATCCCCCCGTCGATCGACTGCGCGAACGGCACCCATCGGTGGGCGTGGCCGTAGGGATCGGCCTCGCCCCCTCCGATGCCGGCGATCATCTCTGCTTCGGCCACGAGCCACTGGTGCTGTGAGGCGATGCGGTCCGTCGAGCTGAGCCGGTAACCCACCGGCAGGAAGGCTCCCGCGTCATGGTTGGTCGCCTCCGGGTACTCCATGACGCCGTCGTGGTGCTCCAGAAGGGCTCTCAGCTGCGGATGGAGGGGAAACCCGAGCTGTTCCTCCAGCGAGGCGATCTCCTCGGCGGTGGCGGGCGGACGCAGGGCAGCGTGATCGATGGGCGAGTGCGCAAACAACCAGGCTTCGCAGCGGCCCCACGCGGCGTCGAACGCTGCACGGTCTCGAACGGTCATGCCATGACCCTAGAGCCAGGCACTGACACCCCACGGATCACCACCGGGCCGACCCCTCGTCAGCACACGCAAAAGGCCCCGCCCATAGGGCGGGGCCTTTCTGTTCGGAGCCCCCAAACGGAATCGAACCGTTGACCTTCTCCTTACCATGGAGACGCTCTGCCGACTGAGCTATAGGGGCCTGTCGCCTTTTCGAGGTTTCCCTCGCGGCAACGAAATAGATCATACCCTGAACAGGGCCGTGCTCCCAAACCCGACCGCCCGGCTCTGTCCTGCCGTTCAGAAAGCTGGCTCCAACAGCCCACCCAGCGCGTTGCACGCGGCCACGATCCGCTGCATGTCCCGCTTCGTCAACGAGGCGTCCACCGGCAGCGCAAGTGTCTCGCCGGCGGCCCGCTCGGTCTCGGGCAGCGACACGCACCGCCAGAACTCGGGCAACCTGTGCACAGGCGTCTTCACCGGCACCCGGCATTCAACTCCCTTGGCCCGTACGGCCCGAGCGAACGCGTCCCGGTCCGGCCGCCCGTTCCCCGGCACCCGCACCACGTACTGCTGATAGGTGTGCCCGTCTCCTCCCTCAGGAGTGCGGACCCCACGCAGCCTGGCGTCGAGATAGCCCGCTCGCTGCCTGCGCTGCGCCACCTCATCGCGCGGCGCCTGGTTCTCTCCGTGCTGCAGCACCAACAGCCCATGCCGCTGCCCGATCTCGTACAGCCGCGCCATATCGGCCTGCCGCCCGAACCGATGTACGGCGACGATGGCCGTCGTCCGCGGCCCCACGACCGCTTCGACAGCGGCCGGCCCCACACAGTAGGTCACCGGATCTATGTCCGCGAACACCGGCAGCGCGCCGGCCCGGGCAACGGCTTGGGCTACTTCCACGTTCCCGAAGGCCGGCACGATGACCTCATCACCGACTCCGACACCGGCCGCCTTGAGCATTGCAGCAGTACCCATGGCGATGATGCTCGTTGCGCAACGTGAACTCCCGGTGACACGCAACAAAAAAGGGTTGGACCCGGAACTTACGTTCCGGGTCCAACCCTTTTGAATAATTGTTCGGCGGCGTCCTACTCTCCCACAGGGTCCCCCCTGCAGTACCATCGGCGCTGTAGAGCTTAGCTTCCGGGTTCGGAATGTAACC